>WFTS01000001.1 GCA_015485385.1 Kordiimonadales bacterium
GCCCTTCTACGTCTGCGCGCCTTCGCCGAGCATCGACTGGGGTATGGAAGACGGCCTATCGGAGATGCCGATCGAAGAGCGTTCGGCCAAGGAAGTAACCCACCTAACCGGCATCACCGAAGACGGCAAAGTCGAGACCATCAACATCCTAGCCCCCGGATCAGGCGCAAGAAACGACGCGTTTGACGTAACGCCAAGAAAGTATATCACGGGGTTGGTGACGGAGCGCGGTGTGAGTGCGGCGAACAGAGCCGCGCTGGGCGAGCTGTTTCCGGAGCATAAGTTATAGGGCACACTGGATTCCGGCCTTCGCCGGAATGACGGGTAAGACAGGAACTGATACCTTGCCATTATATGCAATACGTACTACACTCTAATCATGATTAGGGGTTTTGCTTGCAAGGATACGGCGCGTCTGTTTGATGACGGCAAGAACAAGCGCTTTGCGGCGATTAAAAAGGCTGCTTTATTGAAGCTTGATATGCTGCACGCGGCGCATGAGCTTGTTGATTTGCGCGTACCGCCCGGCAACCGGCTTGAGGCGTTAAAAGGCGAGCGAGAAGGCCAACATAGCATCAGGATCAATCGCCAATGGCGGATTTGTTTTGTTTGGCGAACCCATGATGCCCTTGATGTAGAAATAACCGATTACCACTAGGCACAGGCTTTGTGCTGTTACTAAAGGATTTTCAAATGAGGATCACAACACCCCCCGGCGAGATACTGCTGGAAGAATTTATGAAACCGGGCAGCCTAAGCGCAAATGCGCTGGCGCGGCACATTCATGTGCCCGCGAACCGGATTTCCGACATAATCCGCGGCAGACGAGGCCTAACGGCTGATACAGCCCGGCGGTTGGCGGCCTTTTTTGGCAACACGCCCCAGTTTTGGATTAACCTTCAGACAAATTATGATCTGTCCGTGGCCGAAAGCCAGCACGCCGCAGAATATGCGGAAATAAAAGCGATGAAGGTAGCCTGATATTTAGCGCCAGATAGGCTTCAAGCCTGACACCATTAATATGATCAAATCTATAAAATAAGCACCACCAAGCTACCAAACCGGTTTCGTCGAGGTCGTTTCGTCGTTGGTTATTTTGAGAGCGTATAAATCAAAAGCGCGGCTTTTTCTATATTGCGCTTGAAACTGACCATATCAGCCGTCTCGCCCACGGTGTGCCCCCCTTTGCCCATCAAGCCAAGACCGTCCAGTGCCATCTCAACATGGTCAGCCGCGAAGGAAATGTCAGCCGCGCCTGCGCGTCGAGGATTAACCGCGGTCACCTCGCCGTAGCCCAAACGCTGGCTGATGCTGCTATAAAGCGCCAGTAATTTTGCGTTTCCAGCCGTAGGGGCCATAGGGGGATAGCCGTCACCAAAGGTGAGCTTGGCAGATGTATGAGGTAAATTTAAACCCGCTATTTGCTGCATCTTGGCCTGCGCACTTGCAAGCTGCACGGGTGACAAGGCGCGGATGCCGCCCGAAACATGCACCGTTTGCGCAACCACATTGCCTTTACCAAATGCGGTACTTGTGGCAGTGACAGCATTATCAGAAATGCGAGTGCCCCCCGCCATACGGCCTGGGTTGAACGTTAAATTTTCAATAGTTGATAATTCCTGCCGGAACGCATTCAATATGCGAGCGGCTTCAAAGATCGCACCATAGCCAACCTCGTCGGTGAATATCTGCGAACTGTGGGCTGGCTTGCCAGTAACCTCAAGGGTCCAACCAACACTACCGCGCCGCGAGGTAACAGCTGTTTTGATATTGCCGTCACCGTCTTCAAACCCTAGCGCTACATCGGCCCAAAGTGCCGCATCAACAATGGCTTTTTTTGATTTCGGTAAAGGCCTGCCACTGGCTTCTTCATCACCTGTCATAACAATGCGGATGCTGACACCGTCCAGTATACCTGCATCCTTCAGGGCCCGAACAGCCTCGATGATAATGACATCGCCGCCCTTCATATCTGTAATGCCCGGACCACTAACTTTATTGTCGCCCACCTGAACATAGGTTTGAAAACTGTCTTTCTTGCTAAAGACAGTATCCAGATGGCCAATCATAAGTATTTTAGGGCCCTTGTTGCCATATGAAGCCGTAAGGTGTCCTGCCCGGTTAAACCCGCTTCCATCTACCCAGTTGGTTTCAAAGCCGATCGCCTCAAGTTCCTGAGCAAACAGCGCACCGACCGCCCGAACCCCTTGAAAGTTCATCGTGCCGCTGTTGATATTTACGGATGTTTCCAGCGTTTGTACCGCCGCCGGAAGATTATGATCAATCGCCCGCAGGATGTTATGCTCCACAGTATCGTCGGCGTCAGCCTTTAGCGCAGCTCCAGAAGCATACAGCGCTACCGTAATCAAAACCCATATTTTCATGCGCATACTGTATCCCTTATCCGATGTGGAATAATGCCTAATATATTAATGCTGCTATTGCTTTAGTTCTACTCAATAACAGCCTATGCCATAACCAACGCTTCAAAATCTTCGGCGTCATGGCGTTCTCGCAGTTGTTCGTGCTCCTCGCCCCAAACACGGTTCACTTTTCGGCCGCGTTCTACAGCGGGACGGGCAGCAATCATGGCTGTCCACCGCTGAACATTTTTGTAATCCTCGACCGACAGAAATTTACCCGCTTCATATAGTTTTCCCTGTGCTAATACACCATACCATGCCCATATGGCCATATCCGCGATGGAATATTCCTCACCCGCCATATAGGTATTTTGGGCCAAATGCTGATCCAGCACATCAAGCTGTCGTTTCACCTCCATAGAGAAGCGGTCGATAGCATATTCGATCCTCATTGGCGCATAAGCATAAAAATGACCAAATCCACCCCCCAGATAGGGTGCGCTGCCCATCTGCCACATCAGCCAATTCATACATTCAGTTTTCGCCGTGGAGTCCGCTGGTATAAAGGCTCCAAATTTTTCTGCCAAATACAAAAGGATCGAGCCGCTTTCAAAAACCCTTGTTACCGGGTTGCTGCTATGATCCATCATCGCCGGAATTTTAGAGTTTGGGTTGGCTTCCACAAAGCCAGACGTAAATTGCTCGCCCTCAATAATATCTATGATCCAAGCATCATATTCCGCCCCCGCATGACCCAGAGCCAATAGCTCCTCCAGCATGATGGTAACCTTCACGCCGTTTGGGGTAGCTAATGAGTAAAGCTGCAAGGGGTGCTTGCCTTTGGGCAGGTCTTTTTCCACGAGCGCGCCAGAAACAGGGCGGTTGATATTTGCAAAACGCCCGCCGCTTTCGCGATCCCACTGCCAAACATCTGCTGGTGTATAATCGGAAACTTCTTGTGCCATAAGCTAAGATCCTAATGGTGTGCCACGATAAAAATAATGAGAGGTCGTGACTAATATGAGCCGTAAGACCAAGAAACCAAATCACAAAATCGCGAAGACATCTGTTTCAAAACGCCGATTACAACAGCATAGCTGCTCCCTCTATCCAGCAACCCACGCCTCCGCAAGAGTATAAAAATGGCACCTAAATATGGCCCCAGAACCACCGCGACCTTTAATTTTCCGCCGCAATCCAACGTAATACAGGCTCTAGCCATTCTTTACGCGGAGTAAAAAAAGCACCATGCTCTTTGCCTGTACTGATCGCTAACTCGGTAAAGCTGGTGACGGCAGGGCTTTGATCAATAAGCGCTTTACAGCTTCCCGGACGGTCGCTGGTTTCGTAAACGGAAAGCACGCGCCCCGCAAGTTTGACATCAGCGCGGCTTTTTATCCAACCGCCACAGATGGCCATAATGATGGTATTGATGCGCGGCATCGCCAGCTTACTAGACGCAAGCGCCGTAATCATTCCAC
>WFTS01000002.1 GCA_015485385.1 Kordiimonadales bacterium
GAGGCGGCGTTCGGTTAAAATGTTTTTCTCGCGTTCGTTGAGGCTTTCCATTGCCTCTGACAAAAGCTCTAGACGCTGAGCGCGTTCTTCATTGTCGGCGGTGACAGTTTCCTGATCTGGTTCTTCGTCAACCAGCCAATCTTGCCATTCCCCTTCTGCATCGGCCTTCAGCGGCGCATTGAGGGAATGATCATGCGCTGACATGCGCCGGTTCATCGAGACAACATCGCTTTCAGGCACAGAAAGTTTTGTTGCAATTTTTGTGACATTTTCTGGTGTCAAATCGCCTTCTTCAACGGCTTCAATCTGGCCTTTTAGACGGCGCAAGTTGAAAAAGAGCTTTTTCTGAGCGGCTGTGGTGCCGATTTTCACCAAGCTCCAGCTTCGGAGGATATATTCCTGAATAGAGGCCCTAATCCACCACATGGCATAGGTGGCTAAGCGAAATCCTTTTTCTGGATCAAAGCGTTTCACCGCTTGCATCATGCCCACATTGCCTTCTGAGATCAGATCGGCGACCGGCAAGCCGTATCCACGATATCCCATGGCTATCTTTGCAACTAAGCGCAGGTGGCTTGTGACCATTTTATGTGCGGCGTCGCTGTCTTCATGCTCAGCCCACGCTTTTGCAAGCATATATTCTTCATTGGCTTCAAGCATTGGATAGGTGCGGATTTGCTGAAGATAGGAGCTAAGGCTGCCTTCTGGTGATAATGTCGGTAAATTGCTGGTATAAGTCATAAACCCCTCGCCCTCTTTTTATCGTTACTCTCTGAAATCCAGTCCATACCCCGACGAACTGGCGCAAAAAACGCTAGACCCGATACGAATCCAGCGCTTCCAGAAGCTGTTTTATATCATATGGTAAGTCGCTATCAAATTTAAAGGCTTCGCCAGAAATTGGGTGGATAAAACCAAGCGATTTGGCGTGTAAGGCTTGGCGCGAAAAGCTTTGCAGCGATGCGCGTACCGGGCCTTTCACTTTATTGGATAAGCGGTTCTTGCTGCCGTAAACGGGGTCGCCTATCAGTGGGTGGCCAATATGGGCCATATGGACCCGAATTTGGTGGGTGCGGCCTGTCTCTAGCTTGCATTCAATCTGTGTGGCCAGTGCTGTGCCGTTTTGCGCGTAGGTGGTGAGCGCCCGGTAGTGGGTTACGGCCCACCTGCCGCCCCGTTCGGTCACGGCCATACGTTTGCGGTCAACCGGGTGACGGGCGATATCGCCCTCTATGCGGCCAGATAGCGGCGTAGGATGTCCCTTGCACACTGCAATATAACGGCGTTCGGTCGTGTGGGCTGCAAATTGCTCAGACAGGCCTGTGTGGGCTTTGTCGTGTTTCGCCATGACCAAAAGGCCGCTGGTTTCTTTGTCGATACGGTGCACAATGCCGGGTCGCTTAACGCCGCCGATGCCTGACAAGCTGTCACCGCAGTGATAAAGAAGCGCGTTGACCAGAGTTTCTGAGGGACTACCCGCAGCCGGGTGCACCACCATGCCAGCGGGCTTATTGACAACAATCAGATGATCATCCTCAAAGATAATATCCAAGGGGATATTTTCGGCCAAAGGTTCGGCACTTTCTGGCTCAGGCGTTGTGACAGAAAATATTTCCCCAGATTTGACACTGTAGGATGGGCTTTTTATGGTTTTAGTCGCCCCTAAGCTGGTGACAGAAACATTGCTGTCTTTGATCAGGGCTTTCAGGCGCGAACGAGAAATATCTGGCAAAGCCTCTGCCAAAAGTTTATCAAGCCGCATGCCCACGGTTTCTGGGCTTACCTGAATTTCTACTGTGTCGCTCATGGAGACCGTTATGACCTCAGCGAATGAAAATGTCACTGAAAATGCAGATATGACACCAAAGGCACCGATGGCTTTGAAGGTTCTCGTTGTTGCTTTAGGAATAGCGATCGTTGCGCTGTTGGGGCTGATCATCTGGAAAGTAATGGCGGGTGACCACAAGAAAAAGGCGCCGCCACAAGTGACAGCGGAGCGCGGCTCTCTGGTCGGTGGTATAGAGGTTCAGGGCCTAGCGCCTCAAACCTTACAAGGGGTGCTATATCAAACTGACTTTTCAGACTTGATATTGCGCCGCCCAGAAGGGGGACAGCTTGTGTCTTATACGCCGAATGGTTTGGAGATTATTTTACATTTCAAAATGGCTGATGGAACAGATCAATTGCTGATTATTAACCGTGCGACAGGCAAAGAAAGCCGGATCACCATCCCTTAGTACGCCTAAACAGCTTAAATTGATAAAGGCGTAACGCCATTTCCGTTACGGACGCATACGCACGGTGCTGGAAATAGGGCTTGTGTAGGTTTTTATAAGAAAGGCATTTGAAAAATGCGCTCTCAAACCTATAGTCATAGTCAATTGAAGTGCGTATCCGGGAGAGACATAGTGTTAGGACAAATGCAGGATTGGCCGCTGCTGATCACTAAATTTTTGGACCACGGGGAAATTAACCATCCAAATCGAGAAATTTTTTCCATGCTGCCAGAGGGCGGCGAGTTTCGGTATAATTATGCGGCGTTGGCACTTCGTGCCCGCAAATGCGCGCAGGGTCTAGAACGGCTTGGCATCAAGCTAGGCGACCGGGTTGGCACGCTGGCGTGGAATACGCACCGGCATATGGAAATCTGGTACGGCGTATCAGGCATGGGGGCGGTCACCCATACGATTAACCCTCGGCTGTTTCCTGAGCAGCTTATTTATATTATGAACCACGCAGAAGATCGTCTGCTGTTTCTCGATATTACCTTTGTGCCGCTGATTGAAAAAATTGCTGATGAGCTTAACACTGTTGAGCATTTTGTGATTATGGTTGGCAAAGAGGATATGCCAAAGACCAGCCTTAAAAATGTGATCTGCTACGAAGATTTCATCGAGGCGGAAGACGGTGATTATACATGGCCGACTTTCGATGAAAACACAGCTTGCGGGCTTTGTTATACATCGGGGACAACGGGCAATCCCAAAGGTGTTTTATATTCACACCGGTCGAATTTTCTACATACGCTTCTTGCCACATCTGGTGATACGCTGGGCATCAATGCGTTAACAACTATTTTGCCGATCGTTCCTATGTTTCATGCCAATGCGTGGGGCGTACCATATGCGGCCACGGCCTCTGGCGCAAAGTTGGTCCTAAACGGTCCGGTGCATGATCCGGAAACACTGCATATGCTGATTGAGCGTGAAGGTGTTACCATGGCCGCTGCTGTGCCAACGGTTTGGATGGGGCTGCTCAAGTTCCTTAAAGCGACAGGTAAAAATTGCTGTAAACTTAAAATGGTTACTATCGGGGGGTCTGCGGTACCGCGTTCCATGATCAAAACCTTCCAGGATGATTATGGCGTGCGTGTGAACCACGCATGGGGCATGACAGAATCAAGCCCGCTTGGCAGTTTAGGCAGCGAAAATGGGGCAATTCAAAACCTTAGCGAAGAAGCCAAACTTGATATTCAGTGCAAGCAGGGCCGACCGGTCATGGGCGTTGAAATGTGCGTTAAAAATGACGATGGCGAAATGCTGCCACGTGACGGTGAAAGCTCGGGCCGTTTGATGATCAAAGGTCCGTGGGTTATAGATAAATATTTCAAAGCCGATGGCGGCGAGATTTTGGATGAGGACGGTTGGTTTGATACCGGCGATGTGTCGTGTATGGACCAATATGGTTACATGCAAATTACCGACCGTGCGAAAGATGTGATCAAGTCTGGCGGCGAATGGATTAGTTCTATTGACTTAGAGAATGCGGCGGTGGGCCACCCCGCTGTGGCGGAAGCCGCCGTGATTGGAGTGTACCACCCAAAATGGGACGAGCGCCCCTTGATGGTGATCGTCGAAGAAGAGGGCGAAAGCATCGACCACGCGGAAATGAACGCTTATCTAACGGGCAAAGTCGCCAAATGGTGGCTGCCGGATGATCTGCAAAAAGTGGATGACTTGCCGCACACAGCAACTGGAAAAATTTCCAAAAAAGACCTGCGCGATGTGTTCAAGGATTATCGCTTCCCTGACGCCTAAGCCGGTATCAGCCAAATGAAGCAAAAACCGTTTAATGACCCTATGGTTGAAGCGGTTTTTGCTGCTTATCCCCGTGATGTGCGCGTAAGTTTGATGGCGCTGCGACATCTTATATTTGAGATAGCTGAAGAAACCGAAGGCGTTGGCAAACTCACTGAAACGCTAAAATGGGGTCAGCCTAGCTATTTAACCACAGCGAGCGGTAGCGGCACTACGCTGCGTATTGATGCTTTGAAGGATAGTGAAACAGGCTATGCCCTGTATTTCAGTTGCCGTACCAACATAGCTGAGATGGCTCGCAGCATCTTGCCCGAGAACATCAGCCTAGAGGGAAAGCGCGCTATTTTGTTGGATACAAAAACCCCGATACCTGTGTCAGAAATAAGCCAGTGTATTAAGCTGGTTTTGACATATAAGGTGCAAAACACAGCCCCTCTTTAGGGTGCGGATAATACAGATGACAGCGAAGTTTAATCTTTATAGGCCTCTGCCATCCAGCGTAGGAGCTTGCCCACAGGGAAAATCCATACTGTTCCGGTGATGAAGTAAAACACCACTTGCACCGCTATGTGGGTGTTGCCCAAATAATCGCCGATGGAGGCGATGAAAAAAGCATAGGCCGCAAGGCCGAATATTAAAATAAGCATGCCGTATAGGCTTCGGCTAACGGGGCGTTGCGGTTCCATGATGGGGCTACTCCAAGCCGCGTAGTTGGGCGGCTAATTTGATGATACGCTTGGTTTCTGTCCATAGCGGAAGGGATAGGGCTTCAGCAAGCGAAAAGAAGCGCGCGTCAGCCGCATCACTTCCTGCTTTTAACGTGCCGTTGGTGTAATCGGCTGCAAAATCAATAAGCGTAAAATGAAAATCCACAGCCCCGTCTTTGTGTTCGATAAAATCAACCACATCCAACAGGGCGTCAATTTTAATGTTTAGGCCGGTTTCCTCTTTCACTTCGCGCTCGGTTGCTGCGTGTAGGGTTTCGCCGAGCTCTTGACGGCCCCCAGGTAAGCTCCAATCTCCCTGCTTGGGCGCTTTTGCGCGCCTTATCAAGAGCAGCTTATCCCCTTTAAAGACGACAGCTCCAACCCCCACTTGAGGTTGGGTTGGTTTTTTTCTTGTGTTTGTCATAAGCGTGTTATCAGTTCCCTATGGATTGCCGCAGGCCAAGTGTGGGGCGTGCAATAGAATGAGGCAAGGTTTATGTGTGGCCGTTATATGTTGATATCGCCGCTTGAGGCGATACGCGCGACATTTGCTGTCCCTGCTGGGGCGGCTATCCCCGCACGCTATAATATTGCCCCGCGCCAGCCCGTGCTGATTGTACGCAATAGCGAAAAAGGCCTGCGTGAGCTGGCGGCTGTTGAATGGGGTTTGGTGCCTGAGTGGGCAAAAAAGATAGGCGATACGCCGCTGATTAATGCGCGTATTGAAACGGTTACCGAAAAACCGTCTTTTCGCTCTAGTATCAAGCGTAAACGGTGTTTAGTGCCTTTCAGTGGCTGGTACGAATGGAAAAGCATTGCGGGACGCAAGCAACCCTATCTGGTTAAACCTACAGACGGAAAAGTAGCTGCCTTTGCGGGTATTTGGTCAACATGGCATGGGCCGGGCGGGGAAAATTGGCTGGAAACGATGGCAATCCTTACTGCGCCGGCGACCGGCAGATTGAAGGGTTTGCATCACCGTGTGCCGCTCGTGGTCAAGCCTCAAAACTATGAAAACTGGCTCGTTGCACATGATCCCTTGCCGCGTGGTTTTTTAAAAAGCTTTGATTTTGTTTGCGAGCGGGCCTTTGAATGGGGCCCTGTCACCAGCAAGGTCAACAGTGTGCGTATGGAGGGGCCTGACTGTATCAGGCCACCAGACCATGAGCGCCAACATTCCTTGTTTTAAGGTAGGATTATATGATGGACTTTCTTGATAGTAACCAGCCTGTGTTTATTAAGCGTGAGGGTGCGCTTGGTTTTTTGATGCTCAATCGGCCACAAAAAAAGAACGCTATGACCGAGGCCATGTGGGCTGCGATACCAAAGGCTATTCGTGCGCTAGAGTGTGACACTAAAGTGCGCGTGATCGTGTTGAAATCAAGCAGTGCAGGGCTGTTCTCTGCTGGTGCTGATATTTCCGAACTGAAAGCTATTGCAGCCTCTCAAGACCGGCGGGAAAGCAACCGTATCGCCATACGCGAGGCCCAGCGTGCGCTTAGAGACTGCGGCAAACCAACTGTTGCCCAAATAGAAGGGGCGTGTATTGGTGGCGGTTGCGGCCTAGCGCTGCACTGTGACATGCGGTTTGCAAGTTTGAGCGCCCGCTTTGGTATCACGCCCGCCAAGCTTGGAATTGTTTACCCCTTAAGCGACACTAAACAATTGATTGATCTGGTTGGCCCTGCCCGCGCGAAATCTTTGTTGTTCACGGGGCGCATCATAGGTGCTGATGAGGCTCTTTTGATGGGCCTGATCGACGCCGTTTATGGGGATGACATTATTGCTGCAAAAACAGAGGCCTTCGCCGCTGAAATGGCTTTGATGTCGCAATATTCTCTTTACCATATGAAGAAATTTATCCGCCGGGTTTTGGACGGGCAAAGCGATGATGATGAAGACACCGCCGCAATTTTCAAAGAGGCACAGGAAGGCGAAGACGCTGCTGAGGGCATAAACGCCTTTCTGGAAAAACGCTCTGCAAACTTTACATGGATCCCGGACAGCTAAAGATAGCCACACGAGCAGTCTTACGGGCAGCCATAAGAAGGGCTTTTTATATTTCCTGGTCAACCCGGACTAAACCCGGAATATGATACAGCACGCTGATATGAAGTGCAGTGGTGAGAAAACTGAATGTGCCTTGAATGAAGGCAATAGACCGAAGCTTGGCCGTTCCTTCTAGAATTCCACCGAGTACAGGTTCAAAGACCATATTCACAACGATAGAGCCAACCCATATGATCGCAAGCGTTGCCAGAGCCGGGCGCAAGAATGCTTTAATTTGTATCATTGCTTGGCTGAAAGTGGTCTTCTGATCTGTGCTGGCTGCTATGATGGCCCGGTTTGCGGTGGCATTGAAGAAAATGCTTAGCCATAGCGCTGATGCCACAGCGAACAATATTATAACACCGCCCACGGCAACTCCCAAAACCGAAGACAGCATAAGCAATATGGTAGAGGCCATTATGGTGAAAAGGGCGGCACTTATGAGGTGGGAAAAGCTTTGCAGCGCTCGTCTTAGATGGTTCGTTATGCTCCCATCATAAGGCGTTAGACCTACAGGGTGAGCAGCACGCGCCCAAAAAGGAAGCAAGAGGCTCATAATAGCCATTAGGCCTGCGTAGCTTACAAGCAAAGTTGGCACCTGAGACGTAATTAAAGCGCTTAAATCAGCCACATCGGTTTCGTTTTTGGTGTTGCTATCTGTCACAGCTGACAACAGTGTTTCAAGCGCTAGCAGAGCAGGGGTATAAAGGAGGCTGGTCAATAGGCCGGCAAAAACTGCTAACAGGAACAGCAGCTTCCCGCGCAGCTTAGCAGAATCAATCGCAGATTTTATGAGAGGGATAATCTTTGGCATTTTGGGTTCACTGGTGTTTTACAGGTTACATGGTGAAAGCTATTTTGCACTTGAGCGCCGCCACAGTGTCTTAGTCCAACCTAACAATCAAGGTTTAGTGGGTTTTTCTGCAAATGTTGTGGCTAGCATATAGAGAAGCCTACGATATGAATAGTCATTGCTTGTCGCAAGCGTGACATGCACTATTCTTTTATATTTAGGCTGGCCTTCTACATTCAGGTTGGCCTTTTATGTTCAGAACGGCCTTTTATGTTCAGAACAGGCAGTTAAATGGAGGGGATTGTATGTTTAAGGGTAAGACGGTTTGGATAACAGGAGCATCGTCCGGGATCGGTGAAGCCACGGCCTATGAAATGGCAGATGACGGGGCGAAGCTTATTCTTTCCGCGCGCCGTGAGGATGAACTCAAACGCGTTAAATTGGCCTGTCAGGCTCGGGGTGCGAATGCCGATGATATATTGGTGCTGCCATTAGATGTAACCGATGAAGCGGCTATGCCCGATGCCGTGGCGCAGGCATCCGCTTTTACAGGCCGTATTGATATGCTGTTCAATAATGCTGGGCTTGGACAGCGGTCTTTATGTGTAGACACGGATATGGCCACTTATAGGCACTTGTTTGAAGTGGATGTCTTTGGGCAGATTGCTCTGACAAAACTTGTGTTGCCTATCATGATAGCCGCAGGTGGGGGCCATATGGCTGTTACCGCCTCTGTTGCCGGTAAGATTGGGGTGAAAAACCGTACAGGCTACTGCGCCGCCAAACATGCCATGATGGGCTTTTTTGATGCCTTGCGCGCCGAGGTGTCCAAAGACGGAATTTTCGTTACCACCGTAACGCCGGGTTTTATTCGGACAGCTATTTCGATAAATGCCTTGAAAGGGAACGGCGAAACATTTGGCGAAATGACCAAAGACATTGGTGGCGGTATGGACGTTACAGAATGTGCCAAAGTGATAATGAAGGGTTTCAAAGCAGGGAAACGCGAAATCGCAGTGGGGCAAGGCAAAGAAATGCAAGCCCTGTGGATGAAGCGCTTTTTCCCCAATTTACTGTTTAAAATGACCGAAAAGTTTGATTAAGTTCAGAAATATGGCCGGTTTAATGTGGAGTGCGCGCTTCAAAGTTAGAACTGCCCGCCCTTGACTTGGCTGGAATGAAACGGTTCCACCAACGCCCCTCGGTGCTTAGGTGCGGTGTGGGCTTAGTTGGTTTCTTGAACGAATAGATGGGCAAGCCAGCGCCAATATCTATAAATTCAATGTTTCGCACACGTTGATGGTCTAAGATCAGGCGGTCGTTGATTGTCCCGTAGGCGGGCCGATTTTCATAGACTGTGCACCCCACAATATAGGTGGCGGCCCCTTTTTTGTTGGCAAGCGGGAGGTACAAAGAGGCTACATCGGCTTTTTTTCCGCCCTTACGGTGCACCGTTTCACGGATAAGGGCCGCTGCGGGCTGATCTAATATGGCACCATAAAGCTCGGCCGTGTTTTCGCGCATATTGGCGGGTGTAAGGTCAAAAGCATTCATGCCCACTGTGGGGCCTAACCACTGAGTATCATATTCTGTGCAGATCATGGTGGCGGTTACATTATAGCGATCAAGCCGCTTTAATAGTGCCAGCCGAGGCAAGCGATCATGCAGATGTGAAGGTTTCAGGCTTGAGCGCACAGGCAAAGCCACGCTGCCGTTCTCGCGCGGTAAACTGTGCCAATAGGTCAGGAACTGCTCCAATACACCGGAAACAGGCATGGCTTGTCTCCTCTCAGCAATATTTTGCTACCCAGCACTAGGATGCGGGGGAAAGCGCTTCTTATCAAGACAAGCCTGCTGACCTATTTTTGGCGCATTTTTTGTCTGGCTTCAAACACCTGTATTTGTTGGGTGATTCCTGCTGCCAAATCATTGGGAATTGGAAACGTGAGGTTGTACTGAGAAATTTTCCAGCCGGACTTGGTGCGAATCAGCACTCCGGTTCCTCGACTGGTCCCGTATTTTTCATTATGAAGAAGCTCATCAAACCAAGCGCTGGTGCCGTCAGGGGTGATATTAATGTGGCGCTCTGTTGGGGTGTAGGTCCAGCCTCTTGTTTTGGCAGCATAGCCTTTGAAGAAGCGTTTATCCCACCGTTCTGAGGCATCCGTGCCAAGGAAAATTGCATCGTCGCTCATGAGGCCAAAATAGGTCTCCCAATCTGCGTTCGATGCGGCCTTATGGAAATTGGTAAGAACATCCGAAACTTGGGATTTGTCATTACCTTGGGCATGAACTGGAGCCGCCAGCAGAAGTAGACATACACAGGAAAAAAGAAAATATCTCATATTACTATCCTCTATGGAGACCTAGAATTGATACTCTCTACACCGTAGTTTGAGACGCGATAAAGGCAGCCGTTTTGTCGGCTGCCTTTTTGAGCATTTACCCTTTTGTCTGCTGAATTTCACCCGACTTTAACCGTGCCAAATAGCTTTTGATATCGCGCTTTAGTTCAGGAGCCATAATATAGATGCCGATGATATTGGGGATAGCCATCAGAAAGAACATGCTGTCCATCAAAGAATATACCTCTGCTGCTGAAAACAAAGCCCCCGGTATCAAAGTGACACAAAAAATGGTGCGGAAGAGGGTCATGGATTTGTGCCCCTCTCCAAAGACAAAACCCCAAATTTTCCCTGAGTAATAGCCCCAACTGATAATCGTGGAGAAGGCAAACATGAAAGCTGCTGCGGCCAATACCCAAGGGAACCAACTGATAGAGCTTTCAAAAGCTTTGGATGTTAGCGTGATGCCAACAGCGTTTGAACCAGCGCCTTCTGCCAAATGGACACCTTGCAGTAACATGGACTTTGCTGTGTCGCCCCCTGCGAAGTCTCCACCTAGATTAAGTGTGGCGATAATGATCACCAGTGCTGTCATGGTGGAAACAATCACTGTGTCGATGAAAGGTTCCATCAGGGCAACCATGCCTTCAGAGACGGGTTCGTGGGTTTTGGCGGCTGCGTGCGCCATTGTAGCAGACCCTAACCCCGCCTCGGTTGAATAAACGGCGCGTTGCATTGCAATAATAATCACCCCGATCAAGCCGCCCAGCCCAGCTTTGAAACTGAAAGCTTCGCTAACAATGACACCAAAGGCGGTGGGGATGATCGTATAATTTGTTACCAAAATAACCAGCGCGGTGAAGATATAAATCCCCGCCATTGTGGGCACCAGCCGCACGGTGACTTGAGCGATTGATTTAATGCCGCCAAAAATTACCACAGCCGTTAGCCCTGCGATAAAGAGCCCAAACCCCCACTGTGTAGTCGGGCTGGAATAACCTGTGGCGATGGAAATGGCCTCGTAAGACTGATTCACTTGTGCGATCTGTAGCAAGGTGGGGATGGCGATGATGGCGTATGTCCAGGCCAATATTTTACCAAAACTGCCCCATCCGCGTGCCTCAAGGCCGCGTTCCAGATAATACATAGGCCCCCCTGAAACCGAGCCATCATCGTTTATTTTACGGTATTTTACCCCCAGCGTACATTCGGCAAACTTCAGTGACATGGCTAAAAAGCCGATTAGGATCATCCAAAAGGTTGCGCCCGGCCCCCCTGTGGAAATAGCCACGGCCACCCCCGCGATGTTGCCGAGCCCCACAGTGCCCGACAGCGCTGTAGACAGGGCTTGAAACTGTGTGACTTGCCCCGGTGCTTTTTCGTCGTGATAGTCCCCCTTGAGGATATGCCATGCGCGCTTGAAGCTGGTTACATTTATGAAACCAAAATAAACCGTCAGTAGGATCATGGGCAGCGCAAGAAATGCGACGATCCATTCAACCTCAACGATGCCAAAGAAATTGACAGTGCTGAACACAAAATCGCTCAGTGCAAAAATACTGTCGGACAGCATTGTTACAAAGCCGCCGCGTTCGTCCGAGGCCTCTGCCGCCCAGACACTATTGGAAACGGCCATCATGGTGATTGCTGCTAATATGATACGCTGAAACTTAGACACATTCCCTCCCCAGGTACGTTATTGTGTGCCGTCCAGACTAGGCGACCAAGGCGAGTAGGGGAAGGGGGAATGTTGAGCTATTCATAAGTTGGACGTTATTTCTCGCCGTAGCGGGGCATCATCTCGACAAAATTGCAGGGGCGGAAACGGTTGTCTAGTTGGGTGATTAGGATCTGGTCCCATGCGTCTTTAACGGCTCCTGGTGAACCGGGCAGCGCAAACATTAAGGTTGTGCCTGCAAGTCCCGCTGTGGCACGGCTTTGGATTGTGCTGGTGCCGATAAGCTTGTAGCTCAACATGCGGAACAATTCACCGAAACCGGGGATGGCCTTGGTGTAAAGTGCTTCAAAACATTCAGGGGTGATGTCGCGGCCCGTTAGGCCAGTGCCGCCGGTTGAGATGATCACGTCAATGGCTTCGTCTGCAATCCATTCTTGAAGCTGGCGCGTTAGGCTGATTTTGTCATCTTTGACAATTTTTCGCTCTGTGATCAGGTGGCCAGCGGCCTCCACGCGTGCGGCAAGCGTGTCGCCAGATTTGTCATTTTCAAATGTGCGCGTATCTGAAATGGTTAAAACGGCGATATTTACCGGAATAAAGTCGCGGGTTTCGTCAATCTTCGGCACTAGAGGGTGTCCTTGCTGAGGTAAGGGTTATGGCACGTTTTAAGGCTGCGGGGGTGTCTTTGGTGTCCAGATATTCAAGCGTTGGCCATGCACCAGAGGCCAAAGCATCCAAGCTTGGGGCGTCTTGTCCAAGCCGCATACGGTATAGCCACAGATTAGCCATGACGCGCTCGATATAATTACGGGTTTCATAAAAGCCAATGCTTTCAATGAACAACAGAGGGTCTTGGCTGTATTTTACATTACGGCGCCATTCAACAAGGCTGCCCGGTCCGCCATTATAGGCCGCAAGCGCCATTAGCATATTGCCCTCCACATAATCCATCGTCATCAAATGTTCGATATAGCGCTGACCAAGCGCCATGTTAAATTCGGGCTCAAACAGACGGTGGCGGTTTTTGCGTAAAAAAGACCCATTCCGCGTAATCCAGCGCGCAGTTGCTGGCATGACCTGCATCAACCCGCCCGCACCAACGCGGCTTTTTGCTCGGCTTCGGAAATCACTTTCTTTGCGAACCATCGCGAATATCACAGCGCGGTCAACACTGTAGCC
>WFTS01000003.1 GCA_015485385.1 Kordiimonadales bacterium
CAGCAAAAGGGAGACTATTTGTCATAATGCTGTAATGGATTTAATGTTGCATCACGGGGTATCGGCGCTGTATAGCTTAACTGACAACGCTGTCATTTTTGATAGCAAATACTCTGTAAAAGCTTTTACCCGGGTTAGGATATTGGATGGACAACGCATTTGATCTGGTCATTTTTGGAGGCACGGGCGATTTGTCGCGTAAGAAATTGCTGCCTGCTTTATATGCGGGGTATGCGGCGGGCCGGGTGTCAAAAGGCACGCGAATTTTTCTAACATCTAGGTCGGCACATGCAGGGGATATGGTCGATTTTCTCACAGATGTGTTTGCGAAATCCAAGCCAGCTTGCGGCCTAGAGGATGGCTGCCTTGCAGAATTTGCAAATATGGTCACGGTGGTTGGTTTGGCGCTGAACAAGGGCGGGGCTGATTGGGATGCTTTCGCAGCCAGCTTGAATATCCATAAAAATCGCCCGGTCGTACATTTTTTGGCGGTCCCACCTGCTTTGTTCACAAGCACATGCGGGTTGCTTGCTAGATACAAGCTTAACGGTGAACAGGCACGCGTTGTGCTGGAAAAGCCGTTGGGTCATGATCTGGCTTCGGCGCAGGCGATCAACCATGACGTCGGCCAATATTTCAAGGAAAGCCAGACCTTCCGAATTGACCATTATCTTGGTAAAGAGGCTGTGCAAAATCTGCTTGCACTTCGGTTTTCCAACATATTGTTTGAACGCCTCTGGAGCGCCCATACTATTGATCATATCCAGATAACCAGCGCCGAGGATTTAGGCGTTGAAGGCAGGGCTGGCTTTTACGAAGGCACCGGTGCGATGCGCGATATGGTGCAAAACCATTTGTTGCAGCTCTTGTGTTTGGTGGCGATGGAACCCCCCGCAAGGATGGATGCCGACAGTATCCGTGATGAAAAGCTCAAGGTTTTAAAGTCGCTTAGGCCGCTTGAGGGTGCAGAGATCGACAAAAATGTGGTGCGCGGCCAATATGGGCCGGGGGCTGTTGCGGGTGAAGCCGTGGGCAGTTACCAAGATGATCTAAAACTTGATGCCCCCTCTGACACTGAAACATTTGTAGCTTTGAAAGCCCATATTGAAAATTGGCGCTGGGCGGGAGTGCCATTTTATCTGCGCACAGGCAAGCGCTTGCCGGATAGGTTCGCTGAAATTGTCATCCAGTTTAAGCCTGTGCCGCATTCTCCGCATCCCGGTTGGGACGAAGGCGGCCTCAAGCCTAACCGTTTTATCATTCGCTTGCAGCCTGAAGATCATCTGGCGCTTCGAATGATGGTGAAAAATCACGGCGCTAAGGTGGAAGCTCTGAAAGAAGTGGAAATGAACCTTGATGTGGTGGCCGATGATGGCTCGCGTTTAGGGCCGTATTTGCGCTTGATCTTGGATACTGTGCGCGGTGATCAAAGCTTGTTTGTACACCGTGATGAGGTGGAACTGGCGTGGCGCTGGGTGGACCGTATTATCGCCCACTGGGATGCTAAAGGCGATCAGCCTATTGGCTATCAGTCTGGCACTTGGGGCCCTTATCAAGCGCATGATCTTATGACCCGTGACAAGCGCGAATGGTTCTACGAAACCAGCAAAAAAACGCGGCAATCCTGATGGCAGGCAGTAGCGTTACATGGCATATCTTTAAAAGTCGCGACCATATGGTTGCGGCAATGAAGGCCGCTATCACAGAACAATTGTTACAGGGTTTGCTGAAAAACGGCAGGGCTAGCTGGGCGGTGTCTGGTGGGTCAACGCCTGCGCCTTTGTTCGAGGCCATGTCTGACGTTGCGATAAATTGGGCGCAGGTGCAGGTAGCCCTAGTGGACGAACGCTGGGTCGCTCCTGACCATCCGCGCTCGAACGAAGCCTTCATGAAAAAAGCGTTGGCAAAAGGTCATGCTGCCAAGGCGCGCTTTGTTGGCATGAAAACCCCGCATGATAACCCGTTTAACGCGGTGGAGGCGGTGAATGATCGCTACAGCGCCATTGTGCAGCCGTTTGATAGCGTGCTTTTGGGCATGGGGCCTGACGGCCATACGGCTTCATTTTTCCCACACGCAGAAGGGCTTGAGGCGGCCTTAGACCCTGCAGGGAACCACACATGTGTGCCGCTTAGGGCGATCCAGAGCGATGTAACGGGTGCGGAAACTGACCGCATGAGCCTTTCGGCCCCTGCGATTATGGCAGCAAAGCATGTCATGCTTATGATCACGGGTGAGGCAAAAAAGCAGGTTCTCGAGGCTGCGCTTGACCCGTCGTCAGACTTGCCGGTTGGGCGGCTCGCGCGGATTGCACCGTTTGATATATATTGGGCCCCATAACGGGACCGTTTAAGGACAAGACCATGACACATGCAACACTGCTTGAAATTACCGAGCGCATTAAAAAGCGCTCAGAGGGCAGCCGTAAGGCCTATGAGAGGCGCATCCAGCAAATGCGCGATCATGGCCGGGCGCGGCCTCAGCTCAGTTGCGGGAATTTGGCACACGCGCTTGCGGCTTGTTCAGAGGCTGAAAAGCACAAATTGATGCAAGACGGAACGCGTAATATCGCTATTGTTAGCGCTTATAACGATATGCTTTCGGCGCATCAGCCTTATCATCAGATGTTAGACAGGGTGAAAACTTATATCACAGAGGCTGGGGCTGTGAGCCAAATGGCAGGCGGCGTACCGGCTATGTGTGATGGGGTTACCCAAGGTCAGCCGGGTATGGAACTATCGCTGTTCAGTCGCGACGTGATTGCGATGGCCACCGCGATTGCCCTGTCGCACAATGTATTTGATGCCGGCCTGCTGTTTGGTGTTTGTGACAAGATCGTTCCGGGCTTGCTGATCGGGGCTTTGTCGTTCGGACATTTGCCGTTTTTGTTTGTCCCAGCCGGGCCGATGACAACGGGCATATCCAACGGCGAAAAAGCCAAAGTGCGCCAACAGTATGCAGCAGGCGAGATTGGCCGCGCTGAATTGCTTGCAAGCGAAAGCCGCGCGTATCACAGCCCCGGGACTTGCACATTTTATGGCACAGCCAATTCAAACCAGATGATGCTGGAAATGATGGGGCTTCAACTGCCGGGTAGCAGTTTTGTTAATCCGGATGACCCCTTGCGTAAAGCCCTTGACAGAGAAGACGCTACAAGGATTGTTTCACTAGCGGAACAATCAAGCACGCGGGGTCTGGCCGAGATGGTAACGGCCGAATCTATCGTCAACGGTGTTGTTGGTTTGCTTGCGACGGGCGGCTCAACCAACCACACATTACACATTGTTGCGATCGCGGCTGCTGCGGGAATAGAGATCACGTGGCAGGATTTTGCAGATCTTTCAGAAATCATCCCCTTGCTGTGCCGGGTGTATCCCAACGGCACCGCAGATGTGAACGCCTTTCACGAGGCGGGCGGCACGCCGTTTGTGGTGCGTGAACTGTTATCTGCGGGGCTGCTGCATGACAGTGTGGAAACCATCATGGGCCGGGGCATGGCTGCATGTGCGGAAATGCCCGCTTTGATAGGCGAAACCGTAACATGGCGGTTGATGCAGCAATCTTCAGGCGATGATATGATCCTGCGCAAAATTGGTAACCCGTTCCAGCAAACCGGCGGCCTTGCTGTTATGCACGGCAATATCGGTGAATGTGTGATGAAAACCTCTGCTGTCAAACCTGCCCAGCGCTGTATCGAAGCCCCTGCGGTGGTCTTTGAGGATCAAGATGATCTGCTGAAGGCCTATAAAGCAGGCGCGCTGGAGAAAGATTTTGTCGCGGTGATTCGCTTTCAGGGGCCGCAGGCTAACGGTATGCCAGAATTGCATAAGCTGACGCCAAGCTTGGGTGTTTTGCAAGACAAAGGCTTTAAGGTGGCACTGGTAACAGACGGGCGCATGTCGGGTGCATCGGGCAAAGTGCCAGCGGCAATTCATGTTACGCCTGAGGCCGCAAACGGCGGCGCGATTTCACGGATTAACGACGGCGATATGGTGCGGCTTGATGCCGAAGCAGGCACCCTTGACGTGCTGGTTGATGCTGCGGTATTCCAAGCGCGCACGCCTTCAAACGGCCCTGCTGTCGCTGAAACGTTTGGCCGCAATCTGTTTGGCGGTATGCGCTCGCTGGTTGGCCCTGCGGGTGAAGGCGCCACTGTTTTTAAGTAAGGATACGAGTTGATGACCACCGTAATTGAAGTGATGAACGCCAGCCCGGTGATCCCGGTTCTTGCCTTTGAAAGCGCTGATGAGGCCGTTGAAGTGTGCCGTGTTTTGTACGCTGAGGGCATCAAGGTGCTGGAAATCACGCTTAGGCATCCCTCGGCGCTCGGTGCCATTAAAGCCGTGAAAGCCGCGCTGCCCGACGATGTGATCATCGGTGCGGGTACGGTATTGACGGCAGAGCTTGCAGCAGCAGCGCGCGATGCGGGCGCGGTGTTCGGCGTTAGCCCCGGCCTAACAACAGAGCTGGCCCGCGCGGTCAAAGCCATGAATTGGCCGTTCCTACCGGGTATCGCGACCCTATCAGAAGCCATGACCGCGCGCGAACTGGGCTTTACCGAACTGAAGTTTTTCCCGGCGTCTATCGCTGGTGGCCCGGCGTTTTTAAAGGCGGTAGGCAGTGTGTTACCTGATCTGACTTTTTGCCCAACGGGCGGCGTTTCGGCGGCCACGGCTATTGATTACCGCGCTTTGGAAAATGTCGCGACAGTCGGCGGCAGTTGGATCACCAAACGCGGCAAGGACGGAAAAATTAACCTAGATATGGTCAGTGAACGCGCCCGCGCGGTGTTTGCATAAAGCCCTCTGCCTTTTCTCTTTGCCCTGTCTGATCTCGCCCTGTCTTGTCAGGTCTCGACTTGCTTTGTCTGATCTTGCCTCGACTCGCTTCGCTCATACGGGCAGAGAAAGGGGGGTCAGTCCAAGCCCAATTCTTTGATAATTTCCTCAGTATCGGCGCCGCGCTCGGCTGGCCCGTGACTGATTTCGGCTTCTGTGCGGCTAAACTTTGGTGTGGGGGCGGGCTGCAGGGTGCCGTCTATTTCCACAAAGCTTTCGCGGGCGACATTATGGGGGTGGGTGTGGG
>WFTS01000004.1 GCA_015485385.1 Kordiimonadales bacterium
AAAGTCAGCGCGGCGGGCGTAACACCCGCTATTCGCGCCGCAGCGCCTAGTGTCGCAGGACGAGCGATTTTAAATTTTTCCTGCATCTCATTAGAAAGCCCCGGGATCGCGGAGAAGTCTACAGCGTCTGGTATCAGCAGGGTTTCATCTTTTCTGAAGGTTTCACTATCTTGTTGCTGGCGCTCCAAATAGCCTTGATACATGGCATCAATTTCCAACTGCCTTGCTGTCACTTTGTCAATGAAAGAAAGCTCATCAGGCCACACCGAGCGCAGACGAGAAAAATCAATCGTATTAAACCCAAGCAGAACAAAAGCCGAGCGCCGCACACCGTCTTGTTTGATCTTCAAGCCGTAACTGGCGGCTTCGTTGGGGGTTAATGAAAGGGTTGAAAACAGAGCCTTAGCCTTTTGAAGCGCTTCGGTTTTCTTGTTAAAAGCCTCAAGTCTTTTATCTCTGATCAACCCAATTTCCGCGCCTTTTGGTGTCAGGCGCTGGTCGGCATTATCCGCGCGTAACAAAAGCCTATATTCAGCCCGGCTTGTAAACATTCGGTAAGGCTCACGCGTGCCTTGCGTGAGCAAATCATCAAGCATCACCCCGATATAAGCCTCGGCCCTGTCTAGGATAAACGCCCCCTCGCCAGCAACCAGCCGCGCAGCATTGATGCCCGCGATCAACCCTTGCGCCGCCGCTTCCTCATAGCCTGTTGTGCCGTTGATTTGTCCAGCTAAAAACAAAGCCTTTACGCGCCGAGTTTCAAGTGACGCTTTAAGCTCTCTGGGATCAATATAATCATATTCGATGGCATAGCCCGGCTGCAAAATTACCGCATTTTCAAGTCCGGGAATAGAAGCAATCATGCGGGCTTGTACATCCCGGGGCAAGCTGGTTGAAATGCCGTTCGGATAAACCGTGTGATCATCCAGGCCTTCCGGTTCAAGAAAAACCTGATGGCTTTCTTTGTCGGCAAAGCGCACAACTTTATCTTCAATCGACGGACAATAGCGTGGTCCCTGCCCTTCAATCTGACCAGAATACATCGGAGCCCGGTGCAAATTATCATGGATTATTCTATGTGTCTCAGGTGTGGTCCGTGTGAGATAGCAACTTATCTGCCGCACAGTGATACCGTCTGTTAGAAAGGAGAGCGGAACAGGCTCGTCGTCGCTTGGCTGTTCTATACAGGCATCCCAGTTTATCGTGCGGCCATCAAGGCGCGCAGGTGTACCCGTCTTTAACCGGCCCAGATCAAAACCAAGGGACATAAATGTGTGAGAAAGCCCGTTGGCGGGGGCTTCGCCAACCCGGCCAGCACTGGTTTTTTCGTCTCCAATATGGATAAGGCCGCGCAAAAAGGTGCCCGTTGTGATCACAACTGCGCCGGCTGAAATTTCAGCCCCGTCAGCAAGAACCACCCCCCTAGCACAAGGGGTATCACCAACCGTATCCAGCAGCAGATCTTCAACCGCGCCTTCCTGTATCGTCAAATTATCATAGTCGGAGAGCAACCTCTGCACAGCCTCTCGGTATAGTTTTCGGTCCGACTGTGACCGTGGGCCTTGAACTGCCGGGCCTTTTTTGCGGTTAAGCAATCTATGTTGAATGCCAGCAGCGTCCGCAGCCAAGCCCATCAAGCCGTCCAGCGCATCAATCTCGCGCACCAAATGACCCTTGCCCAAGCCACCAATCGCGGGATTACAGGACATAGCTCCGATAGTTTCTATCTTGTGCGTGATAAGGCAGGTGCGCACACCCAAACGTGCAGAGGCGGCCGCAGCCTCACAGCCAGCATGTCCCCCGCCCACAATTATCACATCAAATTTTGTCATCAGGGTGCGCCTTAAAGTGAAAAAATTATCGGAACCGAGCGTGCACTTGTTAGAACGCCGCTGTTTCCAGCCCCCTATACTGAGCCTAGACGCCTAAGTCAAAGCGAAGTAACACAGACACCCGCCTGATCAAGAGCATTGATGTTTCAATGTTTCACGTGAAACATCACTTGCCGATACAAAAATCCCCGAAAACAATATCAAGCATATCCTCTACGCCAACACGTCCGGTAATGCGGCCAATCGCTCGGGCTGCCATACGCACATCTTCCGCCGCTAAAACGGCATCCATGCCAGCGTTTTCCTCAAAGCGCGCAAGATGCTCGGTTGCCTCTTCTAGCGCTGCACGGTGACGAATGCGCGTCAATGACGGCACCTCTCGCGGAGCCATTGCGCCGCTTACATGCGCGCTTAACTGTTCAAATAGCGGATCAAGGCCACCATCGGTTTTTGCCGAAATTGCTGCATATCCAGCCAATCCTGACGGCAGATCGGCATGTTTCACGTGAAACATTGACCCTTGTCTCTCTAGCCGGTCTGTCTGTGTAATCACCAAAAAACTGCGCTCATCAAGAAGCGCCCTGCTTGCTTCAGCAATGTTTGGCCAAGTATCAGAGCGAACCAAAACCAGCTTCAAATCAGCGTCGTCTGCCCGCTTCAAAGCGCGCCTGATGCCTTCTTGTTCTATCTGCCCCTCGCCTTCGCGAAGGCCTGCTGTGTCAAGTAACCGAACGGGGAACCCCGCCAAATCAAGCGCCACCTCAATCACATCGCGCGTGGTGCCTTCCTCGTCAGATACAATCGCGACATCCGACTTTGCCAAAGCGTTTAAAAGTGTCGATTTCCCAGCATTTGGTTCCCCTAATATAACAATACGAAACCCGTCCCGCAGAGCTTCTCCTCGCCGGCCATCTACTAGATATTGTGTTAAATCTTCTTTTAACCGCAAAATGTTCGGTAAAACCGCCCCAGCAACACCGTCTGGTAAATCCTCGTCAGGGAAATCAATATCCGCCTCAAGGTGCGCCAAGTGCCGCATAAGCTGCGCGCGCCAGCCCTCATATAGGTCTTTCAGTCCACCGTCTAATTGCGCCAAGGCTTGTGCACGCTGTGCAGCCGTTTGCGCGTGGATCAAATCATTTAAGCCCTCAGCTTCTGTCAGATCAAGCTTGCCATTTTCAAAAGCACGGCGCGAAAACTCACCCGGGTCTGCGGGACGCAGCCCCTTAATCGCAGCCAATGCACCCAGCACCCCTGCGATCACCGAAGGCCCACCATGCAGATGCAATTCAACGCTGTCTTCACCCGTAAAACTTGCTGGCCCCTCAAAGGCAAGAACCAAAGCTTTATCAAGACGCGCAGCTGATATTGGGTCAACAAGGTTTCGCACAACAGCCACGCGTGCTTTTGGGCGGGGGCTTTGTGACAAAAGCTTGAGAGCATCAAAAGCCCCGGCGCCAGATATACGCACCACCGCAATGCCAGAAATACCAGCCCCGCTTGCCAGCGCAAATATTGTCTCTTTAAAATCTGTCATGGTGTCTTGGTCTTTTGATCTGAATGTTTGCCTTGCATATTTTGCTCTTGCCGCACAGCGCATAGCACACTAGCAAGGAAGCTGTCTTTGCCTTGTTTACTAAGAGCTCGCTTATGTCGCAACTATCGATGCATACACCGATCATTGATATCACCCTTACCGAACTTGAAGGGCAGATTATTTCGCTTGATTGGGGATGGTCACCTTTTCAAGAAACGTCTCCGCTTTTGATAGAGGCCAAGCGACAATTGGACCTATATTTTGATGGCGAGCTAAAAGACTTTAATCTGCCTATCACGCCGATGGGAACCAAACATCAAGAAAAAGTTTGGCGCGCAATGTGCGAAATTCCTTACGGCAAAACCAGCAGTTACGGTGCTATCGCCAAAAAAATAGGGTCAGGATCACAAGCTGTTGGCACGGCCTGCGGTCGCAATCCAATCCCCATATTGGTGCCCTGTCACAGAGTGCTAGGCGCAGACGGAAACATAGGCGGTTATTCAGGTGACGGCGGCTTATATACCAAACGTGCGCTGCTGGTATTAGAGGGCGCGTTATCGGTTCAAGACGGTATCGCGCTAGAACAATCCGGCGCGCTAGACCAATAAAACATAATTCTTCTTTTAAAGCTTAGACCTTACTTTCGGCCCTCTGATGTTCTTGGATCCAAAAAAGGCCCGCAACCATGCGAGCCTTTCTACAAGTGTTTCTATCGTTTTTACTGCCAGATTAATTATTCATCTGGTTGAAGAAATCATCATTGTTTTTCGAATCCTTCAATTTCGACAGCAAGAATTCCATCGCATCCACAGTTCCCATCGGCGTAAGAATGCGGCGCAATACCCACATTTTAGAAAGCGTTGCAGGATCAAC
>WFTS01000005.1 GCA_015485385.1 Kordiimonadales bacterium
GACCTATAATATCTCGCTTGATAGCGCGGGTATTGTCACTGTCACCGCAATTTAAAGGCCGGGTTTATGGCACGTAAAGTTTGCGGCGAGAGCCGCCTCAAGGTGGGCGCGCGCATGGTGCGCCTCCGCCTTGATATTGGCACTATGATGGATCTGGAAGATCATTTTAACATGGGTTTGGTGCCCTTTCTTTCCGAGCGGTTTCCACAGTTTCGCTTGCGCGATATGGCGGTCCTTTATTCCGCGATGACAGGCGGAGATTTCGGCGATGAAAATAGTCGAAAGCGTGCGGCTGAAACTTTGGTGAAAGCAGGCCTTGCGGATGCAGCTATGGCTATCTCTGCTTGCCTTGAGGCGACACTAAATCCGGAGGCAGTTCCCGCAACGCCGGGAAAGTAGAAGGTAATACTGCGCCGGATGCAGGCTTGTTTGATTGGTCTGTGGTTATGACGGCGGGCGCGGTTATCGGCTGGCATCCATCCACGACACTTGAGGCAACTTTACCGGAACTGATGTTTTCAGTTGATGGATGGCGGCAGGCTCATGGGCTGTCGGGAGAAAAAAGAGCGGATGATGCCATGAACATGGGCCGCTTACATGAACTTATTGAAAGGGATGCAAGCTGATGGCTGCTGATGAAAAACCTGCTGCGAGTGCTGAAGGTACCGTAGGTGCAGATGAGGCAACAAGCGGTGCTGAGGGAAAAAGCGGCACGACTAATGTATCTAAATTAACGCCCTTGGTCGAAAGGCTTAAGACGGCAGGGTCAGGTATATCGGACTTTGCCAAGGGGTTGGCTGCTGTTCCCGGGCTTGAAAAGCTTTCTGCTCCTCTTATGCAATTAAGTGGGTTTCTTGGCAAAGCCGGAGAGACAGTGAGTGATGTGGTCAAGTCTGTTGAGGAAAACAAGTCCAAAGGTGGCGTCAGCGTGGCGCTGGGAATTGCCGATACCCTACTTGGAGCAATTTCCGGAGGTGACGGTGCCTCTGACGATGCAAGTGGTGGCACTGAAGGCGGTGATGGCTCCCAGAGTGGCGGCGCGCAAAGCTTCATTGAAAAGGCAAAGGCTAAAGTTGCTGAACTCAAAAAGATTTGGGACAGCTATTATGAGGAGCTTTTTGATAAGGACAAAAAACTGAATTTACTGAAGGCTGCAAATTTGGCTGCTGAGGTTGGTACCGTAATTTTAGGAAGTAAAAAGATGGCTAAGGTTCGCAAAGCCTTATCAATTGCAAATGTGGTACGAAATACTGCCGAAGCAGTCATGGTTGCAGCAAAATCAGCGCCTCTACCGTTTAACTTACCTGCAATTGCGCAGGCTGTCGCGTTGGGTGCGGCACAGCTAGGCACTGTTAAAGGCCAAGCGCATGACGGCATCAATAATATCCCCTCCACCGGCACCTACTTGCTAGAGCGCGGCGAGCGCGTGGTGGACAGCCGCTTGAACACGGATCTGACCGGCTTTCTCAAGGGGCAAACCGCTGGGGGCAATAACACAAACTCTACGAATATAGACAGACGTGTTGATAACAGCCGGATCAATAACCGTTCGCAAGCATCCTCGGTCACAAATGCACCCGTTATCAACGTATCAGTAGGGGCAGGGGCGGACGAAAATGCGGTGTCCAATAACAGGGGTGCGATGGAAACTATGATCCGCGAAATTTTTGCAGATTATGCCATGGAAGCACCGTTTGCTTAAGCAGGGTTCCCGGCCCTTTTCCCACTTTGATTTTGCTTGGTAGAAAGCCTTTTTATGACCTCCATTTATTTGCCGGACAGTCCGGCACCGGCTTCGGTGCGCGTGCGCACAAAGCAGCGCACCAAAGTTTCAACCGCCACAAGCGGCAAAATACAAAGCCGCCTATATGGTGGGCAAACGTACGCTATCACGCTGGTCTATAATCCTATGCGCCGCGATCAGGCGGCCCCTTTGATTGCGTATCTTCATGAAATGCAAGGGCGACACGGTATTTTCCGCGTGAAACTACCGCAGTTAACAGGCCAAGCGGGGCAGATTGTGGGGAATTTCCTGAATTTTGATGACGATACCAAACTTCATATGATTGTCGAAACCAGTCCATCGCTGGTTGTTGTGCCGACCCAGCGCGGCACCGGCTTGGTGGATAGCCAGCCGGTTTATATCCAGTGCTCGCTTGCGGGCGATGTGCAGCAAATTGAACTGGGCCGAAACGGTCTGATCCGGCTTGAAATTGATCTGGTGGAAAGGGTTTAACATGCTGGCTGTATCGAACGCTTTACAAGCAGCCCTTGCCGGGGACGCTTTGAAATTTGCGTGGCTGATCGGTTTTCCGAATATGCCGAACCCGGCGACCGGCACCAACGGAGTGTTTTTCACGGATGGTGCTACCAACATAAGTTTTGGCGGCGACACATATGTCAGTGCGGGTGATATTTTATCACTGCCCGGCATCGTGCGGGAACGCGGTATTAAATTGCAGGGCTATAGCTTCACCTTGGCCGGTGCAGATCAAACCAACGCTGTGCTTTTGGCTGCAGAAAATATGACAGGCCAAGTGGGTGAAGTGTTTCTTGCGCTTTTAGATGATGCGGGCGCACCGATCGGGGGCGAGGCTATCAGCCTTTATAAAGGGAGTTTCCACACAGTTTCAGAACGTGAAAGCGGTGCGTCCAGCACGGTTCAGGTTTCGATGACCAGTCCTTGGTCAAAACCCAATTTAACCGCTGGGCGTGTCACCAGTAACAACAGCCAGCAAGACAGGTATCCGGGCGACAACTTCTTTAAGTTCGCGCACCGCGAGCGCAAAAACATTGGCTGGGGCGGAGAGTAAGCATGGGTATATTGAGCTTTTTCGGTGGTTTGTTGGGCTTGTCTAGTGGGCCAAGCCGTAGAATTGAAATTCAAAAGGCATCGGCCTCTAAGGGCTTGCCAATCATTTACGGCCAACGCCGGATCGAGCCTGTTCCGGTTTTCAAAATTGCCGCACGCAATCAAATGAATATCATCAATCAGGCGGGCTATGATCATTATCAGGCTCCGCTTTCAACCAAGGGAGAAAAAAGCGACGGCACACGCAAGAATAATGATTGGTTGCACCGCGTTGATGTGTGGGGTCAGGGGCCGATTGAAGCGATAGAGCGCTTTTGGCTTGACGGTGATGTAAGCACAGGCGTGCGCTTTCTAAAGCGCGCCTATTTCCGCGCCGCCAGCAAATACGGATCCGAGACACAAAGCGCGGCGTCCGAGCTGGTAACTTATAATGCCGAATGGAAATCCAGCCATCAAGGCAAGGGCGTTGCTTATACATGGGCGCGTTTTTACAACGATAACGAAAAGCCGGAATTTGATGCAGAGCCCGAACTGAACGCCCTTGTTAAGGGCTTGCGGGTTTATGATCCACGCCTTGATGTTTCCCAAGGTGGCAGCCAGATATTTAGCGATCAAACCACATGGACCTACAGCAACAACCGGGCGCTGGTGGTGTTGAATTACCTGATGGGGTCGTTTGGTTTTAATGCGGCAGAGGCCGAGCTGGATATAGCCAGTTTCCGCCTAGCCGCTGATATGTGCGACGAGCCGATCACCATTCCGGCTCCGGCATTCAATGCCACAGGCGCAAGCATCAATGATGTTTATAATCCGATTGTTGGCACCTTTGGCAGCCTAGCAATTAACGAGGCATACGCACGCTTTGCGGCTGATGAATATGCGCTTATTGTTGCCAACACCACTGAGTATAAGCATCCAAAATATGTTGCGAATGCTGTATTGGACCCTAAAGACGGGGTCGTGAATAATACCAAAAAATTGTTGGAAGGCATGGGCTGGGCTTTGCCTTGGTCAAACGGTAAACATAAATTGGTTATTGAAGGCCTTGTTGCTGGCCCCGTGATGAGCTTTGACGCCGACAGTATTTATGGCGGCTGGACTATTGAGCGCAGCAGACGCGCCGACCGGTTGAACCGGATCACGATTGAATTCCCAAACGGGAACAAAGACTATGAAAAAGATACTGTCAGTTGGCCCAGCCTAACCGGCGGCGAGTATGCCTCTTTTCTCGCCGAGGATAATGGGCAAGAACTGCATACAAACAAGACGGTAGAGACCATTACCAACTTTTATGCGGCTCAGGCCTACGGGGAATATCTGGTCCGTAAAAGCCGGGTTGAGATGCGCATATCGGGCCTAAAGTTGGCCCCGCAAGCCATGCTTTTGGAACCCGGTGATGTGATAGCTTTGACATATGTAGAGAAGAATTTCTCAGGCACTTTGTTTATCGTTGAAAAGGTTTCAATTTCTGCGTTTCTGGATGTGAGTGTGGATTTGATCCTTTATGACCCCACCGTTTACGGTGCTCCTGCTTTGGTGGTTGAACCTGTCGCCGGTTCACCCTATACGCCTGATTTGTTTCAAGACCCGCAGGCTGTTTCCAATCTTCAGCTTCAAGAGATACACGAGAGCAAAGCCGACGGCAGCGTGATCACTAGCCTTCGGGTCAGTTGGGATGATCCGGGCCAGTTGGTCGGTATAATTTCCTATGAAGTGCGCTGGAAGAAAACCACCGATGCGCTGTTTGAAAGCAACCTCATACTTGGCGGAGACGCACTTTCTGCCGTGATTTCAGGCCTTGTGGACACTGTGGATTACACCGTTGAGGTGGTTTATACCACGCGCAAGGGAAAAACCTCGGATCCTGCCAGCCAGACCATCTTACTCAGTGCGGCTTCAAGCCGGTTGGACGGTATCGAAGACGGGGCGACACGCACAGTGCCGCAAGGGCCATATCTCGATACTTACACCTATGTGTCGGGGGATGTGGTGAGCTATCTTGGCAGCAGCTATATTTTTACCGGCACCAGCCCGGTGGTGGGCGAAGACCCCGGCACTGGTTCAAACTGGACTTTGCTGGCAAGTGCGGGGGCAACTGGCCCGCAAGGTGTTCCCGGAGACCCCGGTTTAGACGGGCAAAGCACTTATACATGGATAAGGTATGCGGATGACGCATCAGGCGGCGGCATTAGCAATAACCCCACAGGTAAAGCCTATATTGGGCTTGCTTATAACCAAACATCGATCGCGGAAAGTAACACAGCTTCGGATTATAGTTGGGCGCTGATACAAGGCCCACAAGGGAATACCGGGGATGTGGGGCCGTCGGGTGCCGACGGTGTCACCACCTATACTTGGATCAAATACAGCGCGAATGCCGATGGCAGCGGGTTAACCGACACACCGAAGTCTGATACAAAATATATCGGCATTGCGCCCAATAAAACCACTGCAAATGAAAGCAATACCAAAAGTGATTACACTTGGTCTTTGTTCAAGGGGCTTGACGGGGCTGCTGGGGCTGCTGGGGCGGACGCCTTGACCAGCAGCATTGCGCCAGCGTCGGTCACGGTTGCAACGGATTCTGCTGGCACGCCTAAATCAGGCCAGTTGCCGGTGACAAGCCAAATCACGCTTTATAGCGGAACGGTCAATGTTTCGGCGTCAGCAAGCTATGTGATAAGCACAAACAATTGTACAGCAAGCGTAAGCGCTGGCGGGTTGATCACGGTTTCTGCGGTTTCTGCCGATAGTGCCTGGGCAGAAGTAACAGCTACTTACGGCGGCAGATCTGTTGTGCTGCGCCTGACTGTGTCGAAAAGTTACGATGGATCATCCGCGAATTCTTCTGTCATTGATATCTCATATTCAACCAGCACCAGCTATGTTTCTTCTGGCGCGCAGCCCTTGGTATTGGCGCTTTCTGGCGGCGAAACCATACAGATTTCTGCCAACTTCGGCTTTGTCAGTTCGGGCGGCAATTCAACGCAATATATGAAGTTTCAACAGCGGGTTGCAGGCGGCACATGGAATGATGTGGGAACGGTTACGTCTGCAGTATCCCCCAACAGCTTTGAGCCAACAGTATTGGTGAACAGTGTATCGCTAGCAGGGCCTCTAAGCGCCGCCTTGTGGGAATTCCGTGTGCAACAAAAATATAGCGGCGATACGTCAAATTCGATTGGGCTCGGTGGGAAATTCTCAGTTTCCGCGTCTTAGCTTTTAGGTGTCGGGCTTGTAGGCATCGGCCTTTGGGTCTCAGCCCTTGGGCATCAGCTTTGGCGCCTTAGGGCAAAGCCTCGCCACAGCCTTTGCAACTGTTGGGTATTTTCGTTCGGTAGCTATAGCGCCAGCCACGGTAGATACCCGCGCCGCAGCCGGGGCACCTTAGTCGCAGCTTCAACAGCTGCACGGCCATGACCACAATCACCAATAACCACAGTGCTACTGCGCCGAAACGGTTTTCTGAAAACAGCCAAAACTCGATGATCAATAGCATCACGGAAACGGCACTGATGCCGTCGAGAAACTTCAGCTTGGCGCGGGTTTTATGCCCGGCCCCGACAGATAGTTTATCGGCCTTTGAGTTCACAAAAACCCTCCAATCCATCAATAATTTAGCGAGATTATCATGAAAAGTTTACTGCTTGCCCTAAGCGTCTGGGCGCGTTCAAAATTTGTCTGGTTACAGGTGCGAGTGCGCGCCATTTTTGTGCGCATTACTGGCATGTTACGCACCAAAACCACCCGGTATTTGGCCCCGCGCCCCGCGTTGAAGCGCGCTTTGTTGGCGGGGGGGCTTTATGGTTTGCTCAG
>WFTS01000006.1 GCA_015485385.1 Kordiimonadales bacterium
GATGGGTCGTTTGCTTGTTTCCTCGCAACAAAAGCAAGCGGCCCATACACCCAAACGACCGAGGGAACCAAAGCCGTAGCGAGAGCCGCAGCCGAGCGTTTTAGTCCCACTTGTTTTGGGATTTTCGGGCTTGAGGGTGCGGTTTAGGCCTGTTGGCTATCCATAGTATCTGCAGGCCTCAGCCCTTTTAATTGAATGCATCATCCCATGAGCCTTGCGTTGCGGCCTTGGAATATTCGGTTGAGCGGTTCTCGAAAAAGTTGGTGTGCTCCACAGCATTGAGCATACTATCGAGCCACGGCAGCGGGTTTTTCTCAAGGTGATATTCAGGGTCTAGCCCTAGCTGCTGCAAACGGCGGTCAGCAATATAGCGGATGTAATTTTTGACATCTTTTGCTTCAAGCCCCTCAATAGCGCCCATGCCAAAAGCCAAGTCAATGAAAGCATCCTCATGCTCTACAATCGTGGTGCAGGCGTTGCGCAGCTCAGACCGCATCTGTTCGTCCCACAGCTCAGGGTTTTCGCCCATCAACGTCTTAAACAGCTTAATGATACTATCGCAGTGCAAGCTCTCGTCGCGCACCGACCATGTGATGATCTGGCCCATGCCTTTCATTTTATTGAAACGCGGGAAGTTCAAAAGCATGGCAAAACTAGCGAACAATTGCAGCCCTTCGGTGAAGGCACCAAACACGGCAAGCGTAACCGCTGTCGAGCGCAAATCATCCGAGTTAAATTGCTGCATATAATCGAATTTATCCTTCATTTCCTTATATTTAAGGAATGCAGAATATTCGCTTTCGGGCATACCGATGGTGTCAAGCAAATGGCTGTAAGCGGCAATATGGATGGTTTCCATATTAGAAAAAGCCGCCAGCATCATCTGGACTTCGGTTGGCATGAACACTTTGGTGTAATGCTTCATGTAGCAGTTGTTCACCTCAATATCGCTTTGGGTGAAAAACCTGAAAATCTGCGTCAGCAGGTTTTTTTCGGCGTCTGAAATATTGTTGGTCCAGTCCCGCACGTCTTCTGCTAGCGGCACTTCTTCGGGCAACCAATGCACTTGCTGCTGGGTCAACCACGCCTCATAAGCCCAAGGGTAGCGAAATGGTTTATAGACGTGACGTTCTTCAAGAAGCGACATTCTTCTGTCCTCTTATGATCTTAAAATTGGTCGCTGTCGCTTACTGACAGGCCGGTTCTTTATGGCAAAGTATTGTTATTGGCAGGCTAAACATTCTTCATAGTCCGTACTGCTATTTGCGGCAGCGGCCAATTCCAGCTGCTGTTCCATGTTAGCCTTTTTCTTCGTGGTGCCAGAGGCAACCACTTCAGCACGCGCAATAGATTTTGACCGACAATAATAGAGGCTTTTCAAGCCCTTTTTCCAAGCTTGATAATGGATCTGGTGCAGATCGCGCTTATGCACATCGGCGGGTAAGAAAATATTCACCGACTGCGCTTGCGAGATATATTTAGCCCGGTCAGCAGCCAGTTCTACCACCCAGCGCTGATCCAGTTCAAACGCAGTTTTAAACACTGATTTTTCATCATCGCTCAGGAAATCAAGATGCTGAACCGAGCCCTCATTCACCGTGATCGATGTCCATACCTCGTCGGTGTTCATACCCTTTTCTTCCAGCAAAATCGTTAGGGCCTGATTATGCACAATGAAGTTACCCGACAAGGTTTTCTGGTTATAGCTATTGGCCGCGATAGGCTCGATACCGGGGCTGGTGCCACCGCAAATCGTTGAAATAGAGGCCGTTGGCGCAATCGCGGTTTTATTGGAAAACCGTTCCATAATACCGTAATCGGCGGCGTCCGGGCAGGCTCCTCGCTCGAATGCAAGCATCTCAGAGGCCCTGTTCACTTCTTTATCAATATGTTTGAAAATATTGAAATTCCATGATTTCGCCATCGAACTTTCAAACGGGATCATATTATTTTGCAAGAAACTGTGGAAACCCATCACGCCAAGCCCCACGGAACGCTCGCGCATAGCCGCATAGCGGGCTTTCGCCATTTCTGACGGGGCGCGGTCGATGAAATCTTGCAGCACATTATCGAGGAAACGCATAATATCCGGGATGAAATTCCGGTCTGACTTCCATTCTTGATAATGCTCTAGATTCAGGCTTGAAAGGCAGCAAACGGCCGTGCGGTCATTGCCTAAATGATCAATCCCGGTAGGCAGCGTAATTTCCGCACACAGGTTTGATGTCTTAACTGTCAAACCCGCAAGCTTGTGGTGTTCCGGCATTTGATTGTTCACAGTGTCGGAATAAATAATATAGGGTTCACCGGTTTCAACGCGGGCCGTTAAAATCCTGATCCAGAGGGCACGTGCAGAAACCGTGCGCACAACATGGTTATCCTTGGGGCTGGTTAAGGCCCAATCTTCGTCAGCGTCCACTGCGCGCATGAAGGCATCAGACAGCAATATGCCGTGATGCAAGTTTGGCGTTTTGCGGTTCGGGTCGCCGCCAGTTGGGCGCCTGAGCTCTAAAAATTCTTCCACTTCGGGATGGCTAACAGGCAGATAAATCGCAGCAGAGCCACGCCGCAAGCTCCCTTGAGAAATCGCAAGCGTTAAGCTGTCCATCACCCGAACAAACGGGATGATGCCACTGGTTTTGCCCACGCCGCCGACCGTTTCACCGATCGAGCGCAAGTTGCCCCAATAGCTACCGATACCACCGCCCCGAGAGGCCAGCCACACATTTTCCGTCCACAAATCAACAATAGAACCAAGTTTGTCTTGGGCTTCATTGAGAAAACAACTGATCGGCAGGCCCCGGTTGGTGCCACCGTTCGACAAAACCGGTGTAGAGGGCATGAACCACAGGTTTGAAATATAGGTATAAAGCCGCTGAGAATGCGCTTTATCATCCCCATAAAAAGAAGCCACCCGCGCAAACAAATCCTGATAGCTTTCGCCCGGCATTAAGTAGCGATCCGTGAGGGTCGCCTTGCCAAATGCAGTAAGCCTATCGTCCTTGGTGTGGTCAATTTCAACCGCACCGCCACGTTCAAACTGGGTAACTTCAAACATTTGCCTTCACTCCCTTGACCACTTCAAGCCCTTGATAATTTCGAAGGCCTGCGCCGCGCGGTATAGACTCCTTCTACACTCGCAGAAACAATGCTATTGTGCCTGACGCGAGAACAAAAGTCGAACAAACCAACTTTATTAAATTTTTTCAGTAGCTTAGTAGAGCAACCGACCGTTTCCCCCGTTCGAGTCGCCCTGTTTTCGCAACCCGATTAAGATACGGTTGAAGGGGGTGCTTCGTCAAGATAAAGTGTAAAAACTTCTTAACCCCCACAATATATAGTGATTTTTCAAGTCTGCCTTATTCTTGAGGGTACAGCTATTGCCCCTGCCTAGCTGTTGAAGAAAGCAAATTCAATGATTCGCGGAGTGTTCTAACAAAGGGGCGGCAGCGCGTGTGAAAACGGTGGGGAAAATACCCAACAGACAGATTTTGAGGCCAGAGAGGCCATAGAGAAAGAGGGGTCAGAGAGAAAGACGTTTTGGTATTGGCGCCTAAATCAACCAGACGTCTAACCAGACCCCCATCTAAACCAGTCAGACGTCCAAACCAGTCATGCACCGAAACCCGTTAGGCGGCTAAACCCGTTAGGTGTCTAAGCCAGCCCGGCATCTAAGCTAGTCTGATATCTAAGCTAGTCCGGCGTTGCCGATCGCCAGAAATTTCTCACGGCGCAATTCTTTCAGCCGCGCGCCGTCAATGCCTGCCATCTCACGCACGGCGTGCTCTAGCCCATCACCAAGTTGGTTCATGGCGCGCTCAGGGTCACGGTGCGCACCGCCAAGAGGTTCAAGCACAATGTCATCTATAACCCCCAAGCCCATCAGGTCTTGCGCTGTGATTTTAAGGGCTGTTGCCGCCTCTGAGGCTTTGTCATTGGTGCGCCATAAAATAGAGGCACAGCCTTCCGGTGAAATCACCGAATAGACAGCATGTTCCATCATTAAAACTTTATTCGCGGCTGCAATTGCCACCGCGCCGCCAGAGCCGCCTTCGCCGACAATACATGTCACCAGAGGGCTTTCAAGCGACAAACAGCGATCAGTGGAGCGTGCAATAGCTTCTGCCTGCCCGCGTTCTTCGGCACCCACACCCGGATACGCGCCAGAAGTGTCAACCAGTGTCAGCACAGGCAAACCAAACCGTTCGGCCATATCCATCAACCGAATAGCTTTTCGGTATCCTTCAGGGCGAGCCATACCAAAATTATGGCGCAAGCGACTTTCGGTATCCGAGCCTTTTTCATGGCCCATCACAACGCAAGCCTGCCCTCTAAAGCGGGCCAGACCACCGATCAAGGCTTCGTCTTCACCAAAAGCGCGGTCCCCGGCAAGGGGGGTGAAATCCTGAAATAAATGGGCGACAATATCGCTAAAATGCGGGCGCTCGGGGTGGCGGGCAACTTGAATTTTCTGGCTGGGCGACAGATCAGCGTATGTATCTTTTAAAAGTTTGCCAAGCTTGGTCTCAAGCTGGCCAACCTCAGGCGAAACATCAACGCCGCCGGAGCCTCCTGCAAAGCTGCGAAGCTCGCGGATTTTGCCTTCCAGTTCAGCGATTGGTTTTTCAAACTCTAAAAACGTCATCATGTCGCCGCTGTCCCTTATCTCTGGTGTTCTATGTGGTTTGTCGGTCATGCCTAACACTAAAGCATGTTTCGGCTTGGCGCGCAAAATCCTTGATTGCGCACGCTGTGTCAAGATTTCCTTTAGGGCGTGCCGCCGATGCGGCGGTCGCTGGTTTTCTCGGCCAAAAGGTCCTCCATCCTGAGCGAAAGCTTGCGCTCTTTTTCAGCCGCAAAAATCGGGGCCTGATCATCATAAAATTTGGACGATGCATCCAAGGTCGCACTGCCAAAATTATGAATGCTGTTTGATGATACCGTGCCGTCCGGTGCCCACTGAACAAACATAATATAGCTATCGCCTGCGGTATCTTTCAAATAGCCCTTGTCGTCGTCCCACACGCCATACACAGCCCGCAACACATCCGGAGCGCCAGAAAGCGGCCATGTTTTATCGCCGCGCACCAGCCGGTTCACATCACCCCACTTGGGGTCAAGCTGGCCAAAATGCTTTTTCAGCCGGCCTACTGACTGCGTATAAACGGCGCGTAAATCGGGCTGAGGCGCATGATACATATCTGCCATAATGAAGGGCTTGGCCGTTAAGACCGCAAGCGCCGCCGCCCTATTGTCGACGTCTGTCTGATAATCCCATCCGCGCAATAGCGCCTGACCTGCGGCCAAATCGCTGCCCTCTTCAAAGGTCATCGCCAGAAGCCGTTTCACAACTGTATCCGTCACAGATGTTGGTGCATAGCCGTTATCATATTTATAGGTGCGAAAATCTTCAGAGCTGATGGTATCATCCGCGCCAAACATCGCCTTGATGCGGAGCGCCCGGTTGGTCATATGGGTTTCTACCCCCATGCTGGCAGGATAATCAGCGGGGACCGCTTGGCCTGCACCCACAGAAGCCTCATAAGGGCTGTTGTTGGCATTATAGACAAAACCTGCAGCCGGGTTCACTGTCATCGGGATGTCCTCAAACTTATGGTAATCATGCCAGATAAGGTCAGAGCGATCCCCCGGTAACAGCCCTTGCCAATTGATGCCGTCAAACCCATCACCGGATGGCCGTTTGGGCATCATAGCATTATAATAATGAGCGATATTACCGTCTTTATCGCCGTAGATATAATTGATGCTCGGCATGGCCATCATCGCCAGTGCCGCTTCAAAATCCTTTTGTGTGCGCGCCTTGTTCATAGCGAGCATTTCTTCCATCGTCCGCATTTCTTCCATGCCTGCCCAGCGCATAGCAAAAGCGCCTTTTTCAGTTCTGAAAACCGGGCCGTGGGCGGACACATAAAGGGGTTCATGAAAAGTCCAGCGAACCGGACCAAAGAAAGTGACATCAATGGCCACATCTTTCACATCAAAGTCACGCCAAACGCCGTCAAGTTTATATTGGTTTTCATTTTCCGGGTTGATCGTCAGTTCATAAACATCGATTAGATCCGGCTGATTTACCGTACTAGCCCAACCAAGCGTTGGCCCATGTCCGTGCAAAATTAAAGGCGAGCCCGGAAAGGTTGCCCCTGCCATATCCCAGCCCTCGCCAGATTTCACCCTAGCCTCATACCATGCCACCGGACCGGTAAGCGGCTGGTGCGAATTCACCAAAAGCCGTGTGTAGCCATCTTCAGAGCGGCTCGGAGCAACGGCGATACCTTGGCTGCCAAGTTCGGGCTGTGGTTCATCCGTGACTTGCAAAAAGGCGGTTTTATCCAGCCCTGTTCCGTAACGTCCCTCTGCCACAGCAGCGACAGCGCGGTCAAACCCGTAAAACAGAGGCGTTTTAAACGTGAAGCCCGCAATAATATCCTTGCCCGTAACCGGCAGTAAATTGGGAGCGATTGATCCGGGGTTTTCCGAGGCATAAAAATTAATGCCGTCGGCATAGGCTTCTGCATGGTCGCGGGTTTGTTGGCTGATCCGTGTATCATACCCCGCATCAACCACATCCCAAACGCCCATAAATTGGACCAAATAGTCGGTTTTGGCGGCTTCTACCCCGTGTAATGTCGCAAGTGTACCGCGTGTTAATAGGATCACATCCTGAATGGTGGCAAAATCATCCTCGGCATGAGCAAACGCCAAGCCAAAAGCTGTATCCACATCGCGGTCCCCAAAAATATGTGGCACGCCAAATCGGTCCCGTATGATGCGCACATCATATTTTTGTGCCAGTGGCGCATATCCGCTTGGGTCCACACCGCGCGGAGCCGTGATCCAAAATCCGGCATACACCACGGTGACAAATACTAAAGCGCCAATGAAAAATTTCCGGATCATGTCGTTCCCCTAAACTCAGATACCAATGGGCTTGATGCCCCGTATGTTATGCGGCACACAGGCCAATATAGTGCCAAGCCTAAAGACCTTGGCTGATGAGAATTTCTAGCGCGGTTATTCGGGCCTCTTGCCTTAGCCCCATGCGATCTAATGTCGAGAGCAAAGACCCTGCAAGTGAAGCCGATACCGCAGCCGTACCTCCCTCTGATATCAAGCGAAACGCAAAAACCAGTGCCTTTGGAGTATCTCCCCGACTGGCCGCTAACAAAAAGCGCCGCCACTGAGCAGGGGCAGTTACCGGGCCAGAAAAAACCACCGGGCCGTCCTCTAGCCAACCCCAAGCTTCGTCATCTATTGTATTGCCAAAAGCTTCAAGGACTGTGAACAATAGGTTGGCGCGTTCAAAACGGTCACTGCGGTCGCCTTGCAGTTGCCACCAGCGTTTGAGCATGTCTGGAGCAAGAATAAAACTGCCGTCTGTTGTGCTAAGAGCGACCAAAGGTGCAAGCGAAACAAGCGCCTCGTCCAACAGCTCGTTATCGCCAGCGGCCTGACTGCGCAGCGCTTCAAACCACTTGAATGCTACATTTTTTTGGCCCGCAACCATCGCCGCGCGAGCCATCACCGCAGCGTCATTGGGGGAAGGCGGCAAATCAGAGGTAAGCACCAGCAGTGACCGCCCGGCAACAGCGGTATAGCCATTTTTCAAGGCCCGGTCCCACGCCTGCCTGATGGCATCGCCGCGAGACTTTATTGCCGTGCTGCGCCCCACCTTCTGAAGCAAAATGGCATCAATAGTAAAACGGTCATCCTCAGCCTGCATTTGCAAAGCGGCGGTTTCTGTCTCAGCGTCTGCATCCAGAGCACGGGCGAAAGCTGCCAGCAAATCCCCTGCCCCCAATATGCGGCGCACGGCAAAGCGCATCAGGTCGGCTTTGGCCTCATCTGACACCCCCGGAAGCGAAAGCATTAATTGGACGGCCAATGGGTTCACACCGTCGAGTGCCAGAACCGGCACCTTGACCCGCGCAAGCCGCGCCATCGTCGCCTCTAGGACATCAACACGCAAACCCTCTGGTAACGTAATCGTTGCAGGCAGCACCGCACCTGGCGGTTGCTCTGCCTCTACCAGTATCTGATCAATAAGCTGGTAAAAGGTGGGTTGAACGTCGCTGACTTCCTCTAGGATGCCAAGCTGGAAATCAACCGCAGCCCGATTGCCGCGCGCGGCAGCACAAAAGGCCACCATGCGAAGCCAATAAGCATCGGCGTCATGTTCGCGCTGCTCGGACGCCAAACTACAGGCATCACCAATTTTACCATCCAGCAAATAGGCATTGGTGAAATGACGAGAAAGCGCGGTCCAATCATAGCTGCTCGGCAGCGCTGCCAACAGCGCACTATAGCCCTGAACATTGCCAAGATTTTGCAGCAAGGACAAACGGGCCTCAACAAAAGCCAGCACGTGTTGGTCGTCGCTATCCCCTTCAAAAACAGTGCCTGAAAGCGCAATTTTATTGGCGATCTGTGCCAAAATTGGTGAGCCCGAAGTCTCGGAAAATTCACCCATCCGGCCGATGATCCCGGCCCTATCATACCCCTGCCACAAAGCGGCACCAAATGCTGCATCCCCTCCCAGAACTGCCGTGCCCGACGGATCAAGCCGCGTTAAAGCGCCAGCCTCTAACATGTCCGTCGCTTCAACTGGCGGCGGATTATCTAGCCCTCCTGCGGCCAAAGCTTGTTCCGTTTCTAGACCTGATGCAGGTTTTAAAATTTGTGCTGCTTCTGGATCGGATGCATTTATTGATGCACTGGAAGCCGCGCGGCCCTCTGTTTCAGTTTCCAGAGCCAGTTCAGTGGGCGCAGGCGGCACCTGAACACTACCAAGCGGGACAAATGGGCGGGGTAAAATATTGGTTGGTTTGCCGATGGCAGGGCCAAGTTGACGCTTTAACTGTGGGCTCACCCCCAGAAAATAAAGACTTTTTCCTGCTTTCTTCTCTAATGTGGGCTTTTTTGGAAGGGGTTTTACTGTGTCGGCTTGAGGGGTTTTCTGTGCACTGTTTGCTGTGCCCTCCTCTGCTGCGTCCTCCGCCGTTTGTGTGTCAGCCCCAGCTTGCTGAGCCGCCAGCGAGGGCGCTAAAACCGCACCATACGCAAACGGCAGTGCCAGCCCAAAGGCAACACATACAGTCCGGCGAAACCAGAGGCGAATATTAAGACGGAAAGCGATCATTACTTAAGGTTTTTGTAACCTTCTCAGAGGGCGCAGGAATGTCCCATGTCATCAGAAAAATAGCCCCCGCAGCTACGGCGAGAACGACAATCAACAAAATAATCTGTGTCAAACGTGACATGTACAAACCCTAAAACGCGTGTATCAATTAATCCAATGCTGAAGTCTTAAAGGATGCGGTGCGCCAAGTCCAGCCATGCTAGGCCTCAAGCCTGTTCAGCGGCACTTTAAACGCAGGATCCCTCTGATATCGTCAGCTTAGGAATGATATGACGCTTTTAAGGCACAATTATGAAACCCGTCCAAAGGAAGGGGAACTGTTAACAGAAAAGGGTTGGCGCAGCCGCAAAGCCGCCTTACAAGGCTGATATGTCAAAGCATTCTAAACAAACCGGCTCGAAACAAGCCAATGTCCTAGCAGACATACCAACCAACAAGACCATCGTGCTTGTTGGGCTTATGGGCGTGGGGAAAACCACCGTTGGACGGCGCCTTGCAAAACGCTTGGGCATGGGATTTGTCGATTCTGACCATGAAATCGAACTGGCCGCCGGCATGAGCGTGGGCGATATTTTTGACACATACGGCGAAGAGGATTTTAGGTCCGGTGAACGGCGTGTGATCGCACGCCTGCTGGACGGCAAGCCCCAAGTGGTTGCCACAGGCGGGGGGGCCTTTATCAATGCAAAAACCCGCGCCATGATTAAATCAGCCGGGCTTTCAATTTGGCTGGATGCCGATATTGATGTCTTGGTAGAGCGCACAAGCAGGCGAGATACACGGCCCCTTTTAAAACAAGGCGACCCGGAAACAATCCTGCGTAAACTTGCAGAGGAACGCGCCCCCCTTTATGCCGAGGCTGATCTAAAAGTCACATCAAGCGTTGGCCCTCATGAAAAAGTGGTGGACCATATGCTGAAAGCCCTCAGAAAATTTGGACAGACCAATGCCTGAAACATCTTGTGCCAGCACCGTACATCTACCGCTTGGCGACCGTTCGTATGATATTACAATCAAAAGCGGTCTTTTGAATAATCTTGAGACCTATTTGGCACCGCTTGTGGGCAAAGCTCGGATTTTTGTCATCAGCGAAGAAACCGTCACGGCACTTTACGAAGAGCCGGTTAAGGCGGCGCTTGCTCGCGGCGGGTTTGAAGGCAATTGGTTCACCCTAAAGCCCGGCGAGGCCAGCAAATCTTTTGCATCGTTTGAAGCCCTGACCAACGAGCTTCTTGATAGCGGCATTGAGCGCAGCGATATCATTCTTGCACTTGGCGGCGGTGTAATTGGTGACTTGGCTGGGTTTGCGGCTGCCAGCTTGTTGCGGGGCCTTTCTTTCATTCAAGTGCCGACAACGCTTCTTGCCCAAGTTGACAGCAGTGTTGGCGGCAAAACCGGCATCAATACGCCGTTTGGCAAAAACCTTGTGGGGGCATTCCATCAGCCAAAAGCTGTCTTGATTGACCCAAATATATTGGCCACTTTGCCCCTGCGTGAGCTGAAAGCGGGGTATGCGGAGGTCTTAAAATATGGCCTGATTGATGATCCGGAATTCTTTTGTTGGCTTGAAGAAAATGGCGCGGCGCTTTTAGGCATTCACCCCGACGAAGCGCAAATTGAAAAACAAATTTACGCTATAAAAACCAGCTGTGAGGCCAAAGCGCGCATAGTGGCAGCCGATGAACGCGAAGCCGGAAAGCGCGCGCTTTTGAACTTGGGCCACACTTTTGCCCACGCGCTTGAGGCCGAATGTGGCTATGACGGCACCCTGTTGCACGGCGAAGCTGTTGCCATTGGCATGGTGATGGCGCTTGACCTTTCCGTTCGCATGGGGCTGGCAGATGCCAACGACAGAGACCGGTTGATCACCCATTTAAAAGCTGTGAACATGATGTGGTCAGCCGCAGAAATTGATCAAAAACTAGAAGCCGACAGTCTGCTATCCCACATGGCAAAAGATAAAAAGTCTAAGGCCGGACAAATTGGTTTCATCTTGGGCCCAATTGGAAAAGCTGCAATGCATCGGGGCGTAGACCTTGATCTTGTTCGTGCTCTATTGCACGCTTCTATTTGCACAAAGCCAAGCAAATAGCCATATGGCCTAAAGAGACCTGATTAATCACGAACGGAGCCAAACTATGGACGCGGCCAGCGCCGAGATGTTCAACAGCGAATTTTGGATCACAGCGGCTATTATATTTTTGTTGCTGTTATTGTCTGGATTTTTTTCAGGCTCTGAAACTGCGCTCACTGCGGCCTCTAAGGCCCGTATGCACCAAAAAGCCAAAGGCGGAGACATACGCGCCAAACGCGTAGCCGGTTTGATCGAAGATAAAGAAAAACTGATTGGCGCCATTTTGCTGGGCAACAATCTGGTGAATATCTTGGCGTCAGCCCTTGCCACCAGCCTGTTTTTAAAACTTGCGGGAGAGCAAGGCGTTTTCTATGCCACCCTGATCATGACCATGCTGGTGCTTATTTTCGCCGAAGTCCTGCCTAAATCATATGCCATTGCAAACCCTGACAAAACCGCCCTTTCTGTTGCTGGCATCATTAAATTTATCGTGAGTATATTTGCCCCCATTGTGGCAGTGGTGCGTATGATTGTGCGCTTTACTCTGAAGATTCTTGGTGTTGATATTTCCGGAATGAGCCATGCGCTTTCTGCACAAGAAGAAATTCGCAGCACCATTGATTTGCACCGTCATGAAGGCAGTTTGGTAAAAGAAGACCAGCAAATGCTGGGCTCTATCCTTGATTTGGAAGATGTCAGTGTCGAAGATATTATGATCCACCGGTCGGCTATGCAGGCGATTGATATTAACACCAAAGCCAATGATATTGTTTCGATCGTGGTGCGCAGCCCCTACACTCGCCTGCCTATATATGATGGAGAGGTGGAAAATATTGTCGGGGTATTACATGCCAAAGATGTGCTGCGCGCAATCCGGCGTGCGAACGGGCAAATGCACCGCTTTAACGTGCGCCGGGTTATGGTGAAACCGTGGTTTGTGCCAGAAACCACTACCCTGAAAGACCAGTTAAACGCTTTTCTAGAACGGAAAGCCCACTTCGCTTTGGTTGTTGATGAATACGGCGACATTCAAGGCTTAGTGACACTTGAAGATATCCTAGAGGAAATTGTCGGCGATATTACCGACGAACATGATGCCAGTGTTCCCGGTGTTAAAACACTTGCAGATGGCAGCGCACTGGTGGAAGGCACTGTTCCGATCCGCGACCTGAACCGAATGTTTGATTGGGATCTGGACGATGACCATGCCACCACAGTAGCAGGGCTTGTGATTCATAAAGCCGAAACCATCCCGATTGTTGGCAGCAGTTATAGCTTCGAAGGCTTTCAATTTGAAATTACAGCCCGCAGCCGCAACCAAATTACCGAGCTTAAAGTCCGTAAACTGAAATAACGTCCGTAAGCTGAGGTCAAAAATTTTCGACCTTCGATCATTTGGTCAGGCTTGCGATGACCACTGAGCCTTAAAAAGCGCTTATTTCAAATAAAAAGACCCCCAGCCAAATTCCTTCGGCTAGGGGCCTGTTTCCAGAGCTGTTAGCGGCGATGCTTTACGCGAGACCTGCTTCCATTGTGTTGCTCATACGGCGAGCAAACTCAGCAGCATCATCAAGCGGTTCACCCTCTAGGATGCGCGCTTGATCAAAGATCAACCAAACCGGGTCTGCGAGGTTATCTACCGCGCCTTTCTCGGCAGCTTTTTCAGCCAACTTGCGAACCAAAGCGTGTGACGGATTGATCTCCAGCACTTTCGCTGTCATTTGATCCAGCTGGTTATGGGCTTGCAGGATACGCTCCATCGCCATGTCCATGCCGCTATCCGAGGCCACCAAGCAACATGCCGTAGATGTTAGGCGGTTTGACGCGCGAACGTCAGACACCTTATCGCCAAGCACTTCTTTCATCAAAGTGATCAGCGTTGTCATCTGGCTGTCGGTTGCTTTCTCTTCTTTGTCCTTTTTATCTTCTGTTTCCGAAATTTCGTCCAAGTCGCTTGCGCCCTTGGTGATCGAAGAAAAGCCCTTGCCTTCAAAGTCCGGGGTAGCTTGCAACCAGAAATCATCGACAGCATCAGCCATGATCAACACTTCGATGCCGCGTGCAGCAAAGCCCTCTAACTGCGGGCTTTTTCGCAGGGCAGCTTCATCTGTCCCGGTGATATAGAAAATTTTCGACTGTTTGTCTTTCATGCGAGAGACATAATCACTAAGGCTTGTCCAGCCTTCAACGCCGGTTGATTTGAAACGGGCTAGTTTCAATAATTGGTCACGGCGCTCGAAATCTTCATAGATGCCTTCTTTGATCACACCGCCAAACTCGGCCCAGATCGCTTCGAATTTCTCAGGCTCTTTTTCTGCCATTTTTTCAAAATCAGCGAGAATTTTTTTGGTGATCGCTTTCGACATACGGCTAACAACAGGGTTGTTTTGCAGCATCTCGCGGCTCACATTTAGCGGCAGGTCTTGGCTATCTACAATCCCGCGCATGAACCGCAGCCAACCCGGCAGAATGTCGGCGCTATCATCGGAAATAAAGACTCGTTTCACATAAAGCTTCACCCGGTTTTTGCGGGCAGGATCAAACAAATCCATCGGTTTTTTTGTGGGGACAAACAGCAGAACCGTATATTCTTGCATGCCCTCAACACTATAATGCAGCCTGTGTGCTGGCTCGTCGTAGGCATGGCCGACATGACGGTAAAATTCTGTATATTGCTCGTCGGTAATCTCTGATTTTGGCCGCGCCCAAATGGCCGAGCCTTCATTCACCACTTTGGCTTCTGGCGCTTCAGGCGTGTCTTCCCCATCCTTCGCAGGAGCGGGCTTGACAAGCAGTGAGATCGGCACAGCGATATGATCGCTGTATGTAGTGATGATGGTTTTGAGACGGTATTCCTCAAGGAACTCGTCGGCATCTTCTTTCATATGCAAGACAATGTCTGTGCCTTGGCTGTCTTTTTCTGCCTCGCCGATTTCGAACGAGCCTTCCCCCGTACTTGTCCAAACCCATGCTTTATCGTCACCGGCTTTTTTGGTGGTAACTGTCACTTTGTCCGCAACCATAAAGACCGAATAAAAACCAACACCAAATTGGCCGATCATCTGCACATCTTTTTTGCTGTCGCCCGTTAGCTTATCAACAAAATTAGCTGTGCCAGACCGGGCAATTGTGCCTAGATTTTCGATCAAATCTTCCCGGTCCATGCCGATGCCATTATCGGACAAAGTGATCGTTTTGGCCTCACCGTCTACGACAATGGAAATGCCAAAATCTTCACCGTCCGTCTTTAAGCTATCATCTGTAAGCGAGGCATAACGCAGTTTGTCACAAGCGTCCGATGCGTTTGAGATCAGTTCGCGCAGAAAAATTTCACGGTCTGAATAAACAGAATGCACCATCATATGCAAAAGCCGCGAGACTTCAGCCTCAAATCCCATTTTTTCAGTTTTATTGTCTGACATAATTTCCTCAGTGCAAAAGTTCATAGGGTTTAAAAACTATAATGTGATATCTGGGCCACAAATTTGGCCTCTAAGCTGTCTTTCATGTAGAGATTGCAGGCGCTACGTCAAGATAGAAACCATGTTATTTATCATTGCACGCTTGTCTGCAAAAAGTCAGCGCGTACTTGTTGTAGGGTGCGGGCATCGGTTTCGTTCAGTTTGAAAATCCAACCGCGCACAGCCGCGTTGATCGCATCTGCTTCAGCCTGACCATCCGCAGGGGCCGCAGGCAAGGTGCCTGAAGCGCCTTCATTGCGCAGTGACATATCAAATTCCGCCTTAACTTGAACCCACACTCCACCGTCGATTTTATAAAGAGAGAGCTTCAAGCTCAACCCGTCATAGGTTGTGAAATCAACCACAGAGGAGGCCTTTTCAAGGGGATTTGTCAAATGACGCACATCCTCAAAACCAAGATGAGAAACGGTTTGAGCCGGAGACGCCAAAATATAAGCTGCGGCCACTGTTTCGCTTGCGCGTTTGCCCTGAAGGCGGAATTCAGGTGCCGAGAGCTTCCGAGTAAGCCATGCCCCGCCAATGGTTACGTCACTGAAACGGCTTTGATCAATATCAAGAAGCGGGCGACGAAGCCACCAACCCGCTTGAGCAGGCGTTTCAGCAATCTCTGTTACCAGCCATGACCGGGTATCACGGTCATGCCAGACATAAGTAAGCGATTTACCGCTGCGCGTATCTTTACGCCGCCCCATATCAAAACTTAGAATTTCACCATCGGTATCATCGCGCAATGTTATTTTTGTCGCCTTAGCCCCCAAGCCAATACGACTAAACCGGTCAGGGTTTGCCGTTTTGGGTTCCCGCCGTTTGGAAAAGACGATGCCGCGCAACATAGCGCGCACTTTTTCACTATCAACCAGATAGCCTGCACGTTCCTTCAAGCGCCAAACGTCCTTGTCCTTAACAATCGTTGTCCTTAGATCGCCCTTTTGAATTTCAATGGTGGCCACATCATTGATGCGCGCCTCTAAGCCGACAAAGGTCCGTTCGCCACGAGCCCCCTGTTCACGCGAAGGGTCCTCGCCGAACATCACCCAAACAGCCCCTAAAATCGCAAATAACGTTAGGTACCCTAGAATATTTGTTAGTCTTTCAGACATAGTCGTCGGCAGTCCCTTTTTTAGTCGTGTGGGGTCTCAATGAATTGAACGAGCAAGCCTCGTTACGCACGCGCTTTAGCCTTAAAACGTCGCCGCAGCAAGAGCCGCAACAAAGCAATCAGCACAATAAGGATCGGCACCAGCAAAATATTAAGAAACGCCAGCCATGTACCCACGCTTTCAATTTCGCGGCGCAAGTTGCGGTTTACAGCGCGCAAAGCTTTGCGTGTTTGCAAAAGTTGATTACGGAATTCTTCTATCTCCGCTTCTTGATCGCTCGACAGAACCGCCGAACCTTCTGGCTTTTGGGCCTCCAGATCTGCAATGCGGGCTTCGGTCGCACGCAACTGGTTTTGAAGCGTTTGCTCTTCTTGTTGATATTTGGCTTGCGCGTCCCGGCGCAATGTATCCACCACATCGAACTGACGTTTGGTAATGCCTCGCCCACGCAAAGCCAAAAGCGCCTCAGAGCCTGAAATATGATCCGCCAAATTCAGGATGAAGCTCCCGTTTCCTGCGAAAGGGATAACAATGCGCTGTGCAAGCAAATCTTGTAATTGCACCCAAAAGCGGTCTTCAAAAAGGTCGCTATCCGCTACCAAAACAAGGTTGATTGTGCCAGATGTTAGTGCTGGCTTTTCAGCCGGCCCGTTGGCGACCACGCTTATGTCCGGAAAGGCTGTTTTGGCTGGACCGCTTACCCTTGCGGCAAGGGTATAGCTTTCGCCCGTTGGTTCGAGGTCTCGCAGCAGCATATCCGGGTCTGGCGCGCCAATAGCCCTTGATGCATCATATAGCATAGCCACAGTGCTGGTATGCACCAAAGGCTCGAATTTTGTAGAGGCCCCTTTGACCGGCCTTAAAATGCCAGACGTTGCAAAATTAAGCGAGTCTATAGCGCCTGTGACCACATCATCACTTGCCATGAAATCACTGCGTACAGACAGCCAGAAGACATAGTCTTTAACGTCACCATCCATCTGCACTCGCTGCGCAAGAGACGCGTCGCCGACAACTTTTCCCTCAGGCATCGACACACCCCATGCTCCAAGAAGCGGCCCAAGGGTTGAAGCGCTAACAGAGGTTGCACGCGGATCTTTCGCCTCAGAATGAGGATCAAGAAAAACCAAAGTGCGACCGCCCCTAAGCACAAATTGATCAATTTGAAACAATTGTGCATCGGACAGGGTCGGCGGATGCACCAACATCAACACGTCTGTATCGGCGGGGATTTTCTCAAAGTCAGCAGCGAGCTCTTGCACATCGAAAAACTCACCCAATTGCTGATAAATCACATAGGGCTGAGCTTGACCAGACATCATCGCCTGCGGCCCACCGGGACCAAATTGCATCGGCAGGCTGGTGATCAAGGTCAGCTTTTTCTGGCCTGAAGTGTCCAGTGTCGCCAGCGCCTTAATGAGATCATATTCAAGAAAGTTTTCACGGGCTTCTGCGAAAAAGGGGATCACAGCCTCACCGTCAATTTCATTTCTGATCTTCAGGCCCATATAGAACATGGAACCATCCCCAAGCGGAACCCCCTTCAAGCCGGCTGCAACAGCGTCATCTTCTTCCTCAGAAAATGGCTCTGGATCGATGGTCGTAAGCGTGATTTTTCCGTCACTGGCATCCGCAAGCGTGCGCAAAACATCCTCAACACGTTTCCCATACCTTAAAAGCTGCGGATAGGGTGTGGCCTGCGCGCGTGAGAAATAAAATTCAAACACCACCTGATCTTCAAGGCCTGCCAAAAGGTCGCGTGATCCTTCGGATAATGTATATAATTTGTCTGCGGTAAGATCGAGCCGAATACCCCGGGTATAGCGTTCAGAGATAATCACCACCGACAGGAAAAGAAAAACGCCCAGCAACAGCTGCACAGAAAAACGGTGAAGGAATTTAACAGCCATTAACCCGCCTCCCTTTTGCTTTCAATCAACACGCGGTTAATCCAAAGCCATAGGCCAATAATGGCAGCAAAATACACCAGATCACTAAGGGCAATCACGCCTTTCTGCAAATTGTCAAAGTGACTTAGAAGCGACAAGTTTGCGATCGCAAGCACCAACGCGTCCGGCGCCCAGCCACTGAAGGCATCCAGCACCATAGGCAATCCTGAAACTAAAAAGAGAAAGCACACCGATACCGAGAGAATAAAAGCCACCACCTGGTTTTTCGTCACGGCTGAAAGCGCTGTTGCGATCGCAAGATAACTGGCCGCCATTAAAAATGATCCCAAATAGCCAGTAATAATCACACCATTATCAGGGTTTCCAAGCCAATTGACCGTAATCCAAATTGGCGCAGTAAGCACGAGGGCAAACCCCGCGAACAGGACCGCAGCAATATATTTCCCCAGCACAATCACGGCCAGCGGAATTGGCAGAGTTAGCAGCAGTTCGAAGGTTCCCGATCTGCGCTCTTCGGCCCATAAACGCATCCCGATCGCTGGCATCAAAAATAAAAACAACCACGGTTGATACGCAAAAAAGGAAGCTAAATCCGCTTGCTCGCGCTCAAAAAAGGCCCCTTGATAAAACGTAAAAAGCCCCTGCAACACAAGGAAAATAACCAAAAACACATATGCCACCGGCGTCGCAAAATAACTTGTCAGTTCCCGGCGGATAATGGTTGCAAGTACCATCTTATATCTCCCCCACCGTTAGGCTTCGAAACACATCATCCAAGCGGCCATTATCCACTGTGAACTCGGTCACAGGCCAACCTTTATCCGCTAATATTTCGGTGATGTCCTGAGAAATATCAATGCAGCCTTTGGCCAAAGCTGTAAGACGCACATGAGCCCCCTCTGCGGCCACTTCGATCCGGTCTATGGTTTTTACCCCCTTGAGCACACCCGCAGCATTTTGAGCGTATTTTACAGGCATCAAGAGCGTCACAGCGTTTTTATAAACAGACCGGCCTTTTAGTTCACTTGGAGTTCCGTCTGCCACGATACGGCCTTCGTTAATGATGATAGCCCGGTGACATATGGCATCGACCTCTTCCAAAATATGCGTGGAAATAATGATCGCCCGGTCTACAGACATGGCTTCAATCAAACGGCGCACTTCATATTTTTGATTGGGGTCAAGGCCATCTGTTGGTTCATCCAAAATCAACACATCCGGGGCGTGCAAGATAGCTGCCGCCAACCCGACGCGGCGCCTGAACCCTTTGGAAAGCGTATCAATACGCTGCTCCATCACATTGTCTAAATGTACAGCACGCGCCGCACTTTCAACAACATCGACCCCATGAGTGCCCTTAATCCCGCGCACGGAAGCCATAAACTTCAGAAAACCGCGAGGGGTCATATCTCCATACAAAGGCGCGCCCTCGGGCAAATATCCCATATGGGCACGCGCGGCGACACTGTTGGTAGACACAGGCTGCCCGCACACATAGGTTTCACCCAATGTTGGCGATAAAAACCCAGTGATCATTTTCATTGTTGTTGTTTTACCAGCGCCGTTTGGCCCTAGAAAGCCAAGAACCTCGCCCTTCTTCACCGACAAACTGATATCGTCTACCGCATGAAGAGAACCAAAATTTTTCGTTAAATTACGCGCCTCAAGAAGGACGTCCATTGATAGCTTTCTCCACCATATCTTTTACGCAATCCTTTTACGGTGTTTTGCGCCGCTATGATAGAGTTATGTCATCAATACAACCAGCTTGTGCCAAACTGTGACACTTACCAGCCCCCCAAAGTCGGTGACCTCAATAGTGCGGTGCTTTGAAGCACATCAAACAGCACGCTTGGCAGACCGCCCGGCACCACCGAACAAATCAAACATGCGCTCACGCCAGCCAAAAAGTGGGTCATCCTCTAACAGCAATTGAAAATCCGAGACAATATGAGGCCACATAAAAGTACCAAAAACAGCGTAATCAAGCCAATAGGGCGCATCACCACTTAGGAATTTGTTTTTGGCCGCAAGTAACCGTAAAGGAGCAAGCGAAGTACGAAAAGCTTCAACAGCTTCGTCCCTGTTTGCAACCACATCTTCCAAAGAGGCCCCAAAACGAGCTTCGCGCGTTTCTCGGAAATAAGCTTGATTGTCACTATCGAGGCAATCATGAATGTCTTTTAACATCATACCCGCAATGCCCATCACCAAATTTTGGTCAATCCAGCTATTGAAAAAACGGGCCTGCGCCGCCGCAACCGGGCCGCCAAACAAACTAGGCTCTGGATATGTGGCCTCAAGATACTCAGCAATTGCAAAACTATCGACAACCGTTATGTCGCCATCATCCAGAACAGGCACTGTTTGCACCGGGGCATGGCTGATTTTATCCTTTTCCAAAAAGCGGATTGGTTCTTCGTCATAAGCGAGACCTTTATGCAAAAGGCAAAGTTTTACGCGCCATGTATATGGACTAAAGCCTGCCTTTGGGTCTGTGCCGCATAGTTGATATAATTTCATTGATAGTGTCCTTGATGACTGTTCAGTGAATTGGACAAAACGGTGCGCGATCACCGTATGACTGTCTAGAAAATTTTTCGTGAGCAAAGCTTATCGGCCCCGTTTCCGAGAAAAATATAGACCACCCAACAGATGCACCGGCCAAAACTCATACACTCTAAAAACCCTCCTTCAGCAACACGTTCGTGTCTTTGGTTGCGACTGTTCGGTTTTCACCCTAGGATCAGCCAGACCCTAGAAATGCGCGCGCCATACTTGCATAAGTCTAAAGCGCGCATAGGAATAAAATATGGCATTAACAATATTCATTACGCTTCTGCTTGTTTTGGGGAGCCTTTGTATTCATCAGGCCAGCTTGGCATTTTTAGCCAAAAAGATCCCCTTAGGCATAAGAAGTTCCCACCCTCATCTATATCTGTTGATGTTGGGTGTTTTCGCCGCCCATTTTCTGGAAATTACGCTGTATGCAGTTGGGTTTTATTTGGCGGAACATACCCTTAGCCTTGGCGCTTTGGTAGGCGAAAATGCGGATGGTTTTTTGGGGCATTTCTATGCGTCAGCCGTCACATACACATCGCTCGGTTTCGGGGATGTTTTGCCTCAGGGCCATATACGCTTCATTGCCGCAGCAGAGGCTTTAAACGGTCTTTTATTGATCGCATGGTCCGCCTCTTTTTTATTCACAGCTATGGGCCATTATTGGTCAGCTCTTATGTGTGAAAACCCTGAAGACAGTCAAAATATTCAACCAGACAGCCGCCCCAAACAAGAGCCAGCGCCAGCGCCAGAGCCTCTGAGCGACAAGACCTAAGGAAACAAGAGGATAATGTTTTTGGGCGACGCTTGAACAAAAGAACCATGTAAAGGACAAGATATGAAACAGCCCATGCAGAACAAGCTATCCCTTATGGGGTCGGTGTCCCTCGGAACTGGCGTGATGATCGGCGCGGGAATATTTGTATTGATGGGGCAAATTGCAGAGCTTGTCGGCGAAGTTTTCCCGTTGGCTTTTCTGGCAGGGGCCATTGTTGTGGGGTTTAGTGCCTATTCATATGTAAAATTTTCAAACGCATATCCATCCTCTGGTGGCATCGCCATGTTTATGCGCAAAGCTTACGGTCCAGGCACTTTGGCAGGGACATATTCTTTGCTGATGTATGTATCAATGGTGATCGCTGAAAGCTTGGTCGCACGCACATTTGGCTCTTATAGCATGCGGTTGTTTGATGCGGAAAATACAGCGCTGTTTGTCCCTCTGTTGGGGGTTTTGCTGATAGCCACCGCCTATTTGATCAATATGTCCGGGAACAAAATTATTGAAAGAACAGCCAATATTACGGCTGTTATCAAAATAGCGGGCATCGCGGTTCTGGCGATTGGCGCCCTCGCGGTAGCAGGATTTCCACCGGTTGAAACTTGGGGCACTACCAAGAATATGACTTCGGCAGGTGGAGGCTTTAATTTCGTCGCGGCCCTCGCCCTTGCAATTCTTGCCTTCAAAGGATTTACAACCATTACAAACCAAGGGGCTGATATAGTGGATCCCCACCGTAATTTGGGGCGCTCGATCATCCTATCAATTGGCATTTGCACCATTATCTATACGATTTTGGCACTATCGGTGAGCAGCAGCCTTCCAGTGCCAGAAATCATTGCAGCAAAGGATTATGCCCTTGCCGCAGCAGCCAAGCCCGTTTTTGGTAAGTTCGGCCTGTTGTTCACTGTGATATTGGCGATCATTGCAACAGTGTCTGGCTTGATTGCCAGCGTGTTTTCTGCGTCCAGAATGCTGGCGATGCTTAGCAACATGAAACAGATGCCGCACTTGCATTTGAGGGCTAAGAACCCATCCTTAGTCCTGACTGTCGCCTTGGCAATTCTTTTGACAATCGTTTTTGATCTGACCCGCATCGCGTCTATCGGGGCGATTTTTTATCTAATTATGGATATTGCGATTCATTGGGGCTTGTTCCGCCATCTCTTGAAAGAAACCAACGCAATTGCCGCAATCCCTATTATCGCGATCCTATTGGATATTATAATTCTCGGCACCTTTTTGCTTTTGAAATACCAAAATGATCCGCTTGTTCTTATTGTTTCGGTCATTGGCTTTATTGCCATCTTCATTGCTCAAAGGCTGTTCATGATTACCCACACGGACAGCAACGGCGTAATGCATATGGAAATGGAAATGGAAATGAACGAAAATGAGGGTTCAATGGATATGGATGACAGTGATTTAGGCATGGACATGGCGGATCATGCAGGAAAATCAAAGCATCACAACATGGATAAGCCCTAATATAGGACCCATATTTTTATACAAAAATCCCCCCTCAGCTTATGCCGAGAGGGGATTTTTTAAAAGCACGACAGGTACATTAACGAATATAGATATCGCCAGAGCCCTTCACGCGCTGGTTCAATATATTTGGTTTTCCCGACACATAAATATCGCCAGACCCGCGCACGGTCACGTCTGCATTTTCAGAAGCAAAAACACTGACATCGCCTGATCCTTGCACCATTACGTTGGCGGTCTTGCAGGCCATTTTTTTGGCCATAATATCGCCCGATCCTTGCAAAGAAATCTTAACCCGATCACAGCGGCCATTGATTTTAATGTCGCCAGAGCCCCTCAGTTCGATATCAATATGCGAGGTTTGTGCGTTTTTCATCACAATATCACCCGAACCACGAAGCCCCAGATCGAACTGGTCTTGATTTATATCCTCTATCAACAGGTCCCCAGACCCGCTGAGCTCGGCCGCCTCAAGATTTGGCACCGTAATAATAACAGAGGTTCTTCCGTGGTTGCCAAATAACCCGCGCAGTCCTTTATTATGCTTCATATCAATCTCAAGCATAGTGTCTGTAACGTCGGTGCTAAGATAATTTATGATATCGCTGTCGGCGATCACTTTAAGAGATTGCTTTGGTCCAACTTTCACCTCAACGTCCATCGAACCCTTTAATTTCACTTTGGTAAAGGCCGCAACATCGCGCATTTCTTGTGTGGTTTTGTCAGCGCTAGCCGCCGCAGATGCCGCCAAAACGGCAAGTGACATTACTGTAAATTTCAACAGTCTCATCTTTTGTCCCCTAAATTTCTGCTTTATTTAATATTGATTGAGCCAAGGCCGCCCACATTTTTGCGAACAGTTTTCGGTTGGCCGTAAATGCTAATATTGGCAACCCCAGCCACATCAGCATCAACTGACTTTGACGCATAAACCGAGGCATTCCCTGCACCCCGAATATCCACTTCAGCAATTTCGCACTCAAGATTACGCGCTGAAACATCACCTGCGCCGTTCACTTCAAGATCAAGTGTCCCGCAGTGGCCCTCAATATCGATATCGGCTGCGCCTTTAATGTCGATATCAAGCTGGTCGCTCTCAACCCCTTGTATATCAGCATCCACCGCGCCCATCACTTCGATGCCCTCAAAGCTTTGCATATGGATGGTCATGTTCACGTCCACATCGTCCCAAAAGCTGCGCCTCTCGCGGTCGCTCATGTCGATAACCAACGTATCTCCGCGCACATAGGTTTCTACATTTTTCATGTGGCTCTCTTCGGTGGTAACGGTGACCTTTTGGTCTTTACCTGCGACCAGTTTCAGCTCCAGAGCGCCTTTAATTCTGATCTTGGTAAACCTTTCAAGTGCCCGGTCCTGGCTGATTGTATCACCTGAGGTTTCAAAGTTAAACGCCGCGCCTGCGCCGCTTACAATAGCCGTTGCGGCCAGACCTGCTACTGCAAGCCCAAACACACCCCGACGGAAAGAAAGCAAATTCTTCATGGGTTATATCCTCTATGTATCTGTCGTTATGCCGTACTATTTTTTATTTACTCGGCTATTATTTTTATCCCATTCACATGGGGAACATGTCAACTGTTATCAAGGGCTCAAGTCTGCTTTACTCGGGGCTCAAGGCTAATTGTATCCAGAACTCATGGCTGCACGGTCCTTGCCAAAAAGGCGAAATGCGCGCACACTTGGTTTCAGAGGAGCCTATGGACGACACATTGGTGATCGATATATATGACAGAGCTAAGTCCCGGCCTAACGCAGGGGCTAAAGCTTCTGCCGTTTATATTATTCGCCCTGAATTGGCAGAAATATTAAACATTTACGGCAAAATGGTTGCTGCCGGGCAGTGGCATGACTATGCCATTGATACGATGAAAGATCGTGCCGTCTTTTCAATTTTCAGGCGTGCCAGTGAAATGCCTCTTTATAGTATCATCAAAGAACCTGCTCTGGCCAACAAACAAGGCATGTGGCGTATCACATCCCAAGATGGCCGCATCCTTAAACGCGGCAAAGACCTAAAGCCCTTGCTACGCTATTTCGACAGGCTTCTTGTGAAAATCGTCCGCTAAGATATTATGCGAGCCCCGTAACAGTTTGCCTCAACACTTCGCCTCTTTTGGCCAAGCTTGGAAAGCCTTCTTATGCTGCCTATCGTCCGTTCTGGTTTTTATCTTGCACTGTTCGTATGCGTATCAGCCCTAACCAACACAGCGACATCCGCCAACCAAGGGACCGAGGACAGGGCCTTGCTCGAGGCTATTAAAAAGGGGCAGTTGATAACCGTGCAAACGCTCCTTGATGAAGGCGGCAATGTGAATGTAAAAGATGCTGATGGACAGCCCGCATTAAACTGGGCAGTACGCACTGGAAATGCCCAACTTGTCACCCTACTTGTCTCACGCGGAGCCGCCAAATCTGAGGCAGAAAACAGTGCAATTGACACCGCCCGGCACATCGCCATGCGCTTAGGGTATCAAGATATTGTCCGCATATTAAGCTCCGAAAAAGTGCCCAGTCCAGACGCAGCTATGTTGGCCAACGCCATTGCTGACAACGACTTAGAGGGCGTGTCTGAGGCGCTTTTAATCGGTATTTCCGCCAACAGCCTTGATTTTACCGGCCGCCCGGTTTTGGCCCTAGCTGCCCGTCGCGGTAATGTTACTGCCCTAGAGCTGCTTTTAAAACACGGCGCCCAGATTGACCAAACCGACGAGATCGGCTTCACAGCCTTGATGGAGGCCGTGCGCAACCAGAAAATATCGGCGGCCGTTCTGCTTTTGAAAGCTGGGGCCAACCCTGATATCCTAAGCAAAGACGGCACATCCGCAGCCCAAATGATAAAGGCATCAGATAATGCCGGGCTCAAGGCCCTCATTAAGCGCTAAACCCCTCTAATTTATGGCTGTAGCACCTGAAGTGGCTTGATAGCTTGGGAAATTGTTACGGATCCGTAACCAATAAAATCACCATCCAATTGATGCGCCGTTTCCGGGCCGCCAATCGTTAAACTGCCACCCTCAAGGCTGCATACATCCCCTTTGCGGTCTCCTGGTCTAAAAACCATTTGTGCCAGCTCGCGGAGCCTTGAAGCTGCGCCCTGACCACGAAACATCAAACAGGCAAGCCCTTGCTTGGATATATGTGTTTTGTTTGTCAGGACAAAAGGCCCACCGTACCGTCTGATATTCGCGACAATCATGCGTGCGCATGTGCCCGAGGTTTGCTGCCCCATTTGCCAATGGATACTCGCGCGCTGCTTTTCTTGTATCAGCGCTCTCAGTATGGCCGGTATAAAAGCAGCCCTGCCAACTCGGCGTTTCCAAACAGGGTTCACTGCCGCCAGAACTTCGGCATCGAAGCCCGTACTCAGCCAACAAAAGCCCAGATGCAGTTTTTCTGCATGGCGAACCTCAAAAGGATACAGCGGTGTCCTCTTTGCCCCCAGAAGTGCGGTTGTGATGTGCTTTGCGCTTATGCGGCCAAACGGCAGATACCCCAAATCGCGCGCCATCACATTGGCGCTGCCCGCCGGAATGATGCCCAAAGGTGTCTCGCTGCCGTAAAGGCCGCTCGCGACTTCGCGAATGGTACCGTCGCCCCCTGCTGCGACCACCAAATGAGTGTCCCCAGCCTTGGCTAGGTCTGCGGCCAATATTTCACCATGCCCGGCATATTGGGTTGTAAACTGACAAACACGGGCGCCGCACGCTGTTAATTGCGTGGTTACCTTGGTGACAAACTGCTGATTTCTCTGCCCTGCGACCGGATTGCGAATAACTGCGATGCGCCGATGATCGACCATGAAATTTCAACCCTTTCCCTTGTCACTAGACCTAAGGAATAGAGAAAGTTTCATCAAGTTATAACGCACTTTATAATATAGCTCATAAGGCGGGAGAGTTTTAGCAGAATTAAAAGGGGTAAATACTGGGTGTTCCACAGATTTTTACCG
>WFTS01000007.1 GCA_015485385.1 Kordiimonadales bacterium
ATCTGCGGGTGCCTCGGGTGCGAAGCGTAAAAAAAGCCAGCCCAAAACTGATAAACCAACAGAAAAAGTGAAATAATTTAGTTAGGACGTGATGACAGTTTATCATCTGTTCTTTTGTGTGATGCTATTCAGTTTTTCTTAAAGGGTGTTCTTGTGGTCAGATAGTTCACCTCGGCGTCGATATCTTGTCGTTCAATTTTCAGGAACCGCTCGATGGCGGCTTTGAAATCTTGGTTAGCAATCCAGTGCGCGCTGTAGGTTTTGACCGGTGTATAGCCTCTGGCAAGCTTATGGGGGCCTTGTGCCCCAGCCTCAACGGTTGAAAGGCCGTGCTTGATAGCAAAATCAATTGCTTGATAATAACAGGTTTCAAAATGAAGGCAGGGATGATCTTCTAAGCACCCCCAATAGCGGCCATAAAGTGTGTCCGGGCCGATAAAATTGAGAGCCCCCGCCACATAGCGCCCGGCCCGGCGGCACATGAATAAAAGAATGTCGTCTGGCATTGTTTTCTGGATGCGGGTAAAAAAATCACGGTTTAGATAGGGTTGCCCCCATTTGCGTGCTCCAGTGTCTTGGTAAAATGCGAAAAACTGATCCCAATGTGCCTCGGTAATATCCGTGCCGCGTAAATGTTCGATAGTAATGCCGTTTGCAAGCGCGGTACGACGTTCTTTTTTAATTTGTTTCCGTTTTCGAGAGCTAAGTGCATTTAAGAAAGCATCGAAGCTTTCATAGCTGTTGTTTTTCCAGTGAAACTGCTGATCAGTGCGCACTAAAAAGCCAAGCTTTGCGGCAAGTTCGGCTTCAGATTTTGGCAGAAATGTCAGGTGCGCTGAGGAAACACCCAATTGCTCTACAGCACTTGCGACACTTTGTAAAAGTGCAGTTTTAGATGCAAAATCATCCATGCCTAAGGTTAGCAGACGCGGTGTTGTTACGGGCGTGAACGGAACTGATGATTGCAGTTTTGGATAATAGCGCCCACCGGCATGTTCAAACGCATTTGCCCATGCATGGTCAAAAACATACTCACCGTAAGAATGACCCTTTAGGTAACATGGTAAAAACCCCACACACTGACCATCAGATTGTCGGGTCAATTTAATATGATAGGGCTGCCAGCCTGTTTCAGTAGACGCCGAACCGGATCGTTCAAGCGCCGCTAGAAAAGCGTGCTTTACAAATGGGTTGCCGCTTGTGCAGGCATCCCAAGTGGCAGCATCAATATCTGTGATAGCGCTAACCATTTCAGCGCTGTAGGGCTGCGATTGATCCAGGGTATGCTCCTTGAGGGCGATCAAAATATCTTAGGCATCTACCGGTGCTGGTTTTTCAAAGATAAGTGCATCTGCGTGCTCACGTCCTATTTCCACATGCTTTTGGGTACGGACTGTCCAGGTTAGCACGGGTTTGCCTTTATCGCGCCAGCGAGTGCAAAAGCTATTTGGAAGCAAGTTTATATCGCAGGCAAGAAAGTCCGGCTTGGTTTTGCGCATCCAGTAAGGAATAAGCAATCTATTGCGCCAGTTTAACAAGACCTCCCGGCCAATGATCGCTCCGCGTGGGTATGCAGGCATATATTGTTTGAACCAAGCTAAAATTCTGGGGTCAAAGCTCATAATGGCCACCGGGCCTCGGTAGCCTTCAAAGCAGTGCCGCACCCCTGCGCACAGCTTTTGAATATCATCATGAGAGGGTGATTTTAGTTCAATAAATAAGGGCACATCACTGTCGATAACATCCATGATCTCAGGGAGGGTTGGCATGCCTTTACCGCTTTTGCCAATCTCACGAGCCTGTAACTGCTTGAACCCCCATTTTGAGACCGGCCCTTCGCTGTCTGTTAAGCGTTCAAGCGTATCATCGTGGTAAACCATGATAATATCGTCTGCGGACGTGCGCACATCTATTTCAGCAGCATAGCCCGCCTCTTTGGCCGCTGCGACAGCTGCAACGGTGTTTTCTTCACAAAGGGTGCCTTCTTCAAACAAGCCTCGGTGCGCGATATTATACTGTGTCAGCCACGGGAAGCTTCTGTCGTTTTTTACAGCCATAATATCTAATCAATCTCGATCAGGGCATCAATTTCAACGGGGACATTCAAGGGTAGGGCGTTGGTGCCAACAGCCGAGCGACTGTGCCGTCCAGCCTCCCCAAATACGTCTACCATCAGATCGCTAGCCGCATTAATCACATGTGGCTGGCCAGAAAACCCATCGGTGCAGTTGACAAAGGCCCCAAGTTTAACGATGCGCTTAACGCGGTTCAGGTCCCCATCACAGGCAGCTTTTGCTTGTGCAATGATATTAAGCCCACACAGCCTTGCCGCCGCGCGCGCATCGTCCACACTTACGGTGTCATCTACTTTGCCTTCAAAAGCCAATTTGCCGTCCAACATGGGGATTTGCCCTGATATACTAACAAGACGGCCTGTTTTGACAAAAGCTACATAATTGGCGACAGGCGCTGTTGGTGTTGGAAGATCAATTCCAAGCTCAAGAAGTTTTTGGTCAATGCTCATGGTTGGCTCCCCCAAACAAAATATGATGTATAGAATTTAAGCGCTTATAACAAATAAGATAGACATTAAAAAGGGGCTCGTTGAGCCCCTAAATATTGTTGGTATTAAATCGTATTAAGCGCAGTTTAAATTGCGGCTTCTGCGGGCTTCTTTATCATTATACATTTCTTTATCCGCGGCTTCGATCAAAAGGCTTGGATCTGTCTTGCCGTCGAAATGCTGTATCCCGATTGAGCAGGCGATATGGATGGTGTTACCGCCGTGCGTAACACTGCTGTTATTAATTTCGCGCTGTAAGGCTCGGATGCGACTGCGACCTTGTGCAGCATCACAGCGGCTTAAAATCATGGCGAATTCATCCCCTGCGATGCGCGCAACGGTGTCTTCCGGGCGCAGATGGCCTTTCAAGCATTTGGCGACATGGCGTAGAACGGCGTCCCCAGCCATATGGCCGTAAACGTCATTTATCTCTTTAAATTTATCAAGGTCAAGGAAGCCAAGAACGCCAGTTTCGCTGTGGCGGGCAGCAGAAGCCAGCGTTCGCCCCAATGTAATGCGCAAGCCGCGCCTATTGGTAATGCCGGTCAGTTCATCGGTTACGGAAAGCTGTTCTAGAAAGCCAATGCGTTCATCTTGCTCGGCCAAGCGCTGTTCGGCAGCGGCTGCATAGCTCAAAACTTCAGTGATCAATTGCCAGCCGTGGCTGTCAAATTTCATTTCGGCATTCGCGGCTGTGCGCATTAACTTGCCTGCCAAGGTGCTAACATATGGATTAATGTCAGTACGGTCTTTTTGTTTTCTAGGCTTTTGCTCAATCACGGTGGTCTCCTGTAAATATACACCGATAAGAATAAGCAAGAGCTATGCCACCAAAGTGGTTTCATAGTGTGTTGTTTATAAGGGATAAATTCCTTTTAAGGCTTAGGTTTCCGGGCATTATTTGCCGCTTTAAAGCTGCGCCCCTTCTTTATTGCCGAGGTGCCAAATTTGTTCTTCAGCTTATCCATCGCACGTTCAGCGTCTCTGTGGCGGGTGCGCTTTGGTTCAATAAGGTCGGGTTGATCAGCCTCAATGAGGGGTCTGAAATTACGCACCCCTATACCGATTAGGCGGTATGGCGTTCCGTCAATAAGAGGCCGTAATACATCACGACCAATTTCAAACAAAGTCTCAGCCAGTTGGGTTGGCGCATCAAGTGTGCGCGCTCGTGTGACACTTTTGTGCATACTGTTCTTCAGTTTTAGGGTGACTGTAAGCCCAGCTAGGTCTTTATGTTTCAGATCAGTTGAAACGGCTTCGCAGAGCCCCCATAAAATTCCCTCCAAGCTGTCATAGTCGGCAAGGTCACGGCTGAGGGTGGTCTCTGAGGACACACTTTTTATCTCTGATCCCGGTTCAACGCGGCGGGTGTCGATCCCGCGCGATAGCCGGAAAAGGCGTTGGCCGGTTTCGCCGTAGCGGCGGATAAGGCTGGCCTCATCCATTGTTTGAAGCTGGCTGATTTGGCTTAGGCCATCTTTGGCCAGTGCTTTGGCGGTTTGCGGGCCGATACCATAAATGCGCGTGATGGGCATGGTAGACAGAAGGGCCTTAGCATCATGGGAGCCGATCACAGTAAAACCGCGTGGTTTGTCCATATCAGATCCCAGCTTTGCCAAAAATTTATTTGGGGCAAGGCCAATAGAAACTGTAATGCCAAGATCCTGTTCAATCTCGGCGGCGAGCTTTGCCAATTGACTTGCTGGCGGTGCTTTGTGCAGGGCCTCGGTGCCTGAGAGATCAAGAAAGGCCTCGTCGATTGACAGTGGTTCAACAAGGGGTGTTAGAGCCTGCATTTTCTTACGTACAGCCCGCCCAACTTCTTGGTAACGCTTTAAATTTGGACGCAGAAAAATAGCATCTGGACACAGTTTTTTTGCTTTATAAATCGGCATGGCCGAGCGTACACCCGCCATGCGAGCTATATAACAAGCCGTTGAAACAACGCCTCTTTTCTCACCGCCGATAATGACCGGCTGTGCCGCATAGTCAGGATTGTCGCGTTTTTCGACCGCCGCAAAGAAAGCATCACAGTCCATATGAGCGATTGAGAGGTCAAGGAGTTCCGGATGTGAAATAACGCGCGGGCGGCCACAGTTTGGGCACAGTTTGCTGCCCCTAAAAATATGAAAGCAACTACGGCAAAGCGTTGTCATATCGGTGTTGGCCGTGTGGGTCATGGCCAAAGCCACGCGGCACCTCGCACACCGCTGCTATCACCGTGTTCGGCTTTAACGATTTTGGTCAGGCAGACATCTGGCAAAATATACTGAACAAGCAAGCGAGGTAGATGCGTGTATATACGGTCTATATTTGAAACGCCGCCGCCAAAAACAATGCAGTCCGGGTCAAAGCTATTTATGATTGCGCCTAGCGCTAGTGCGGTCCGGTCAAGAAACTGGTCGATAGTTGCTATCGCCGCGGGGGATTGGTTAGCATCAATGTCTGCTAACGGCAGGGCCTCCCCGGTAAGGCGGTGATATTCTTTTTCAATGGCTGGCCCTGAAATCCATGTCTCGACACAGTTTTTGCGCCCACAAAAGCAATTTCTGTCGGGATCAGGCAGGCAAAGTGGATTATGCCCCCATTCTCCAACCAATGCGTTTGGTCCTTCGATCAATTGGCCGTTTACTACATATCCACCCCCAACGCCCGTGCCTAAAATTACCCCAAATACAGACCGGAAACCTTGGGCGGCCCCGTCTCTGGCTTCGGACAGGACAAAGCAGTCTGCGTCGTTTTTTATACGCAGAGGGGCAGAGATTAGCGTCTTGAGATCGGATAAAAACGGCTTTCCGTTCAGGCAGGTGGAATTGCAATTCTGCATCAGGTCTGTGTTCGGCAGCATGGACCCTGGAGTGCCAACCCCCACGCCGCGTGCTGGTCCTGCGGCATTTTCCACTTGGCGCACCATGTCTGCAAGCAAAGCTAGAATGGCAGGGTAATCGCCTTGCGGAGTTTTGTGTCGCGTGCGGAATAAAATTTTTCCGTCATCCGCCATGGCGATGGCTTCAATTTTCGTGCCTCCTAGATCAATACCAATGCGCATGTTAGACCTTTAACCGTTCAATCAGGTGCGGCGTTAAACTGTGCCAGTCATCTAAGCGGATATGGGCATCTGGGGCTTTTTCAATCAAGCGGCCAAGGCGCTTGTCTGCAACAAAATGGACACGGTAGCTCTCAGGGCAATGACGCGCGGCGGACGCGTGCTGAGGTGGCAAGTCATCAATGAAAACAATTTTCTGGCCTGTGGCTTGTGCGATCGTTTGTATAATAGGGCCCTTGTTTCCTTGATTTGCAACGACAGGGTAGGGCATTTCTAGGCGTGCAAGGCTCATTTCCCTACGTTTGCGACACGCAGCAGGAACGTTAGACACTATAAAAATCTGATAATGAGGGGACAAATTTGCCAAACCGGTGGCTGCACCTTGCACTGGGGCTATATCATCCACGCAGGCAATGAAAAAAGCAGCGATCAGTTGTTTGACCCGTTCTGCGCTGGCGGGGACACCAGACTGAGAACAGAATACGTTGCCCGCGAGTCGAAAGCTCGTGAGCCGTAGCTCGTAGCCTTGGCTCAGAAAATAGGTCTCCAAACGTTCAATGAATCGCAGTAGAACTTCATCTGCATCTACCAGCAAGATTGGTTTTTGGGGATTAATATTCGCCAATAGGCTGTCAAGCGATGACATATTTTTATCCCCATTTACCATTCTTGCCCGGCTCCGCCGCCAAGCGAACGCCACACTGCCACAATGGTTTGTGGGTCTTCACTGGACTTTTCCGCGAAGGCGATCAAGTCGGGCTCATGGCTGATTAAAAACTCAAGGACACTAGCTAGAAAGTTTGGCTGCTGTAAGCTTGCTCGGATTTCATCAGGGGAAAGCCCTGACAAGGCCAAAAACCTATCTCGCAGAGTATCATCCTCTAAGATAAAGCCGACAGCCTTAAACGCGAGAGAAAATGCATTATCGTCCGGTTTCATGCGCGCTCCGTGATAAATAAATATCGATTTGTTGCTTAATATTAATAAGACGTTAAACCCGTAATTGGTATCACTATGAGGGATGTTTGGTAAAAAGATGAATTAACTCCCTCGTCAGGCTTGTGTTTTCCTAAGAAGCGAGCTTAATATTAAACGATATATATAGATACAGGTCTATAAAGGGGCAGCAATCTTATGGCTAAGAAAATCCTGATTGTCGAAGACAACGAGTTAAATATGAAGTTGTTTTGTGATCTTCTTGAAGCTCACGATTATGAGACAATCCAAACACGGGATGGGATGGCTGCGCTTGATTTGGCTCGGGAGCATACCCCTGACCTCATTTTGATGGATATCCAGTTGCCGGAAGTCTCTGGTCTTGAAGTAACCAAATGGTTGAAGGAAGACGAAGATTTGCGGAAAATCCCTGTTGTTGCTGTGACGGCGTTTGCCATGAAGGGCGACGAGGAAAAAATTCGTGAAGGCGGATGCGAGGCCTATATTGCCAAGCCAATTTCAGTTGGCCATTTTTTAGAAACAGTGAAACAGTTTGCAGGGTAAGCAACCATGACAGCGCGGGTGCTGGTGGTTGACGATGTCCCACCCAATGTGAAGCTTCTAGAAGCAAAGCTGACAAGTGAATATTTTGATGTGTTAACTGCCTTTAGCGGTCCTGAGGCGCTGGATGTTATCAGCCGGGAACACCCTGATATTATCTTGCTAGATGTTATGATGCCCGGCATGGACGGGTTTGAGGTGTGTCGGCGTATTAAAGGGGATCCGGCAACTGCGCACATTCCTGTTGTGATGGTAACAGCCTTGGATCAGCCCTCTGACCGCGTAGCGGGGCTAGAGGCGGGTGCGGATGATTTCCTTACCAAGCCAGTTCAAGATTTGGCGCTGTTTGCGCGTGTGCGCTCTTTGGTGCGCCTCAAGGTGATGATGGACGAGCTCCGAAACCGTGAAGCCACTGGCGCAAATCTCGGTTGGGAAAATGAAGAAGAAGCCATCATTGAAATCGATGTGCCTGTCGATGGCTCGATCCTTGTTGTTGATGAGCAAGAGCGTGTTATGGAACGCATTGCCAAGGCCCTGGACGATGTGGGGGACCTAACCTTTATCGCAGGCGGCGATGACGCTGCTGAGCGGGCGCGCGAGAAAAATTTTGATCTGATCATAGTTTCACTAACGATGCGGAACACCGATGGCCTTCGGGTTTGTTCGAAATTGCGCTCGTTTGAAGAAACGCGCCATGTCCCTATTTTGGTTATGGTTGATGACGGCAATACCAAGCTGTTGGTTCGCGCGCTTGAAATGGGCGTGAATGATTATGTGGTACGCCCGGTTGACCGTTTGGAATTTTTGGCACGGGTTAAAACCCAGCTAAAGCGTAAACGTTATGCTGACAAGCTTTGGGAAAACTTCCACCTGTCGATGCAGTTGGCGACAACGGACGCTGTTACTGGACTATATAATCGCCATTATCTGACAAGCCATATGGAAACACGGTTGCAGATTGCACACAGCAGCGGCAAACCGCTTTCTGTCTTAATGATGGATATTGATCACTTTAAAGCTGTTAATGATACTTACGGTCATGCGGTCGGTGATATCGTACTGAAGGAATTTGCCAATCGGATGGGGAAAAATATCCGGGGGGTAGATTTGGCAGCCCGTTACGGCGGTGAAGAATTTGTAGTGATGATGCCCGAAACCCCAACAGACTGGGCCTATATGATCGGGGACCGATTGCGCCAAGAAGTTTGCGAAAATAAGTTTGAAGTTGGCCTGAAGTCAGGACCTATCGAAATCAGTGTTTCCATCGGGGTTGCTACGAGCGAGCCGGGGCAAAGCCCGTCGCAGTTGCTAGAAGAAGCTGATAAAGCCCTGTATGCCGCCAAAGCGGGCGGGCGCAACAAAGTTGTAATCGCCGGAAGCGCGATGAACTAGAGGCTAAAACGGCTCTTAACCTGTTGCTTGAAACAAGAAAAACGCCACACCTATAGGAGCAGCGTTCTTCAAATTAGCTGGAAGTGCCAAGATTATTTAATCTTGGATTCCTTAAATTCCACATGCTTTCGTACAACTGGGTCATACTTACGCTTGACCATTTTCTCAGTCATTGTACGCGGGTTCTTCTTGGTTACATAATAATAACCAGTGTCCGCGGTGCTAACGAGCTTGATCTTAATGCTGGACGGCTTAGCCATCTTGTTAACTCCGACAAATTAATAATCGGTCACACAGTGTGACCTTCGTGAGCGCGCAAAATACCCGCAAGCGGCTATAAGTCAAGACCTGATTAAGGTGGATTGCTTTTTTTTGATATTTTTTGAAACTATTTCCAAATGCTAACACTCAAGTAACCATTTTTGTGCCAAAAAGGGGGCAGCATGTACTGAGGGAATATTATGAGCACACTTGAAAATGATCTGGTCGCAGAACTGCGTACTGAAGCAATCGATACCGTGGAGGACCGCCTTGTAAACTTGCAAGAGGCAATGCAGGATTTTCACGATGGAAAAATCAATGGCAAACATGCTTTGGCAACAGTGCGCCTTGAGGCACATTCCTTAAAGTCGGTCGCGGCCAGCTTTGATATGAAGGCGCTAAAGGTTTTGTGCCATCGGTTTGAAGATTATTTCTTCAACGTGACAGAGCTGCGCGAGGAAAATTGTAAAGACATTCTGTTCTTTGCGGACCGCATGTCGGAATGTCTGGATGCTTTTGCTAAAGACTGCGATATTGATGTTTCAAGACTTATGCGGAAACTCCCGAACAAAGGTGGCTTTGAGGTCGGCGATGTTATGGTATCAGAGATTGAAGTGATGCTTGTGATGGAGCCGGGCACTGCGACAAAAATTGTTACCAGAGAGCTTTTGGAGTGCGGTTATCGAATGATCAATGTTGCCTCTACAATGGACGCAATCCAGCTTATCCCGGCTATGCGCCCTGATGCGGTCATAGTTTCACGCATTATGCCTGAACTTTCCGGGGTTGATCTGGCGTGTGCTTTAAAAGCGATGCCAGCCACGCGTGATATACCGGTTGCTCTCATTGCGACATCTGAAAAAGAGAAATTCAAAGATCTGCCGCCTAGTGTGCCTGTGTTGCGCAAAGGTGGGAAATTTGGCGATGATGTCGCAGATGTTTTTGTAAAACTTGGGATACTGTAAACCCCAGGCTTCAATAGGCTAGGGCTTATCTGCGCTTGGGGCGGCTTGTATTTCCGCTTCGGTTGTGGCGACGTTTTTTGTGCTTTAGGCGGTCTGTCCCCGGGCGGTTTGATTTCCTATTTGGTGTCTTTGCAGCTTCGTCATTTACAAGTTCAAGCTTTAGACCACCGGTAAAACGGTTGGCCTCGGTCAGGCGCACATCAATTATGTCCCCAAGCTTAAACTCTTGCCCATAACGCTCCCCGAGCAAGCGGTGGTTTTCTTCGTCAAGCACATAATAGTCATCGCCGATGCTTGATATTGGGATCAGTCCATCGCCGCCGGATGGCTCTAGGGAAACAAATAGCCCAAAGCGTGTTACGCCAGAGATGCGTCCAATAAAATCACCGCCCACATGGTCCGCCAGATAGGAGGCCATATAGCGGTCAGTCGAATCACGTTCAGCCGCCATCGCCCGACGCTCAGTCCCTGATATTTGCTCACCAATATTTGCTAAATTCAATATTTCACGGTCGGTAAGGCCGTCATCCCCTAATTTTAGTGCGCGGATTAGTCCCCGGTGAACCAATAGGTCAGCGTAGCGCCTAATTGGCGAGGTAAAATGAGCATAGCGAGCAAGAGCAAGTCCAAAATGGCCCTCGTTCTCAGGTGAATAATAGGCTTGCGTTTGGCTTCTAAGGACAACTTGGTTCACCATCTGCTCATGGGGGGTATCTTTGACCTTAGCTAAGATACCATTGAATAAGCGCGGCATCATCACGCTGCCTTTGGCCAAATTCAGGTCTAGTGTTTCTAGAAATTCACGCAGGCTTTCCAATTTGTCAAAGGGCGGAACTTCATGCACTCGGTACATGGCGGGTACTCGGTGTTTTTCAAGCTCCTCTGCGGCGCAAACATTGGCGCTGATCATAAATTCTTCGACGAGTTTATGCGCGTCAAGGCGCTCTCGCAAAATGATGCCTTTCACATGGCCGTGTTCGTCAAGCTGAATTTTGCGCTCAGGCAGGTCTAATTCAAGCGGAGCACGTTTGCTGCGCGCGACCGTCAGCGCTTTGTAAGCGCCGTAGAGCGGCATTAAGACACTTTCTCGCAAAGGAGCTGTCGCATCGCATGTGTCGCCGTCTATGGCGCTCTGAGCTTGCTGGTAAGTGATATTAGCGTGGCTGTTCATTAGCCCACGGAAAAATTCATGCTTAATTTTATGCCCGTTTTTGTCGATCCAAAACCTAAGAGCCATGCAAGCTCGGTCTTGTACGGGTTGTAGGCTGCAGAGGCCAGCAGACAGCGCTTCGGGCAACATAGAGACAACCCGGTCAGGGAAATAGCAGCTGTTACCGCGTTTGACAGCTTCTTTATCTAAAGTGCTATCCGGTCGGACATAATGTGCAACATCTGCGATCGCGACAATGATCTGCCAGCCGCCCTTGTTTGAGGGATCGTCGTCTGCTTTGGCCCAAACGGCATCATCATGATCGCGTGCGTCAGCGGGATCAATTGTGATCAATGGGATGTCACGTAAATCAGTTCGGTTTCCAAGCGGAACCGGTTTAGCCGCATCCGCAGCGCGTAGAACATTCTCTGGGAATTCGTAGGGGATATCATGGGTATGAATAGCGATCATGCTGATAGTTTTTGCAGAGGCTACATCGCCGAGACGTTCACGGATGCGGGCACGCTTTGGCCCGCCGGACCGCCTGCTGCGAACGGCTTCTGCGCTTACGAGCTCGCCGTCTTTCGCTCCGCTAGTGTCGTCGCGGTCAACCCAATATTCATCGCGGTTCTTTTTATCGGTGGGTAGGATACGGCCGCCTTCATCGCTGCCGCGAAACACGCCAAGGATCGCAGATGGTGCTGCGCGCAACATCTTAATGATCTCAGCCCTGTATGTGGGCGGGTCATCTTGTATGGGGATAAGCCGGGCGAGGGCTCGGTCGCCGCTTCCCATCGCGGTGCCCCTGCGGCCCTTTTTTTCTGAAATATAAATAGTTGGCGGGGTATCGTCCCCTTGCCAGTTCACCGGGCAGCCCAGCGGGTCACCGTGTTTGTCTGTGCCAGCAAATTCAATAACCTGTACGTTTGGCAGCCTATCCGCAGGACGCAGGGCTTTGTTTTGATCTTTGGATAACAGACCATCGTTGGTTAGTTCGCGCAGCATTTTCTTTAACTGTACTTTGTCTGGGCCTTTAATGCCAAAAGCGCGAGTGATCTCGCGCTTTGTGACTTTGCCCTTGAAATCCCGAATGAAATCCAGAATGTCATCTTTGGTGGGGAAGTGCCCCAAACGTTCTTTTGGTGTCAAGGATATGCCTTTATCGGGTGCCCTTTAGGACGCCGCTTTCTTTGTTGCGGCTTTTTTCTTGGCCGGTTTCTTTTTTGCTGCGGCTTTTTTCTTCGCCGCAGGTTTTTTCTTCGCCGCTGCTTTTTTCGCAGGTTTTTTCTTCGCGGCTTTAGCAGCGATCCATTCTAGCGCTTGTTCCAGTGTAACATCCGTAGGTTCAGTCCCTTTTGGCAATGTCGCATTGGTACGTTTGTGGTTTACATATGGCCCGTAACGACCATCTAAGACCCGTATTGCCTCGCCATCGTCCGGATGCGCTCCTAAATCTTCAAGACCGTCTTGGCCCCGCCTTTTTTAGCAGCCTGATCAGCGATCAAAGCAACGGCGCGGTTTAGCCCCACGCTGAAAACTTCTTCCGTTGAGCTTAGCTTTGCATAGGTGCCGTCATGCGCCACATATGGGCCGTAACGCCCTATAGCGCTTGTGATGGGCTTGCCCGTTTCTGGGTGCATACCAATTTCCCGTGGCAGCGATAGCAATTGCAGTGCTTTATCCAGATCCACAAGGCCTATATCTAAATCTTTTGGAATGCTTGCCCGTTTGGGTTTTTCACCTTTAACGGCGTTACCAAGCTGTATGTAAGGCCCAAAGCGCCCTGATTTAATATGGATTTCAGCGCCAGTTTCCGGGTCTAGCCCTAGTGGACCGGCCTCATCATTGTTCCCGTCAGCGTCCCCGCCTTTGGAACCAAATTGACGCGTATAACCACACTCAGGGTAATTTGAGCAGCCGACGAAGGCTCCGTACCGGCTGGTTTTTAGGCCCAAACGGCCATCCTCACACGAAGGGCACTTGCGTGCGGCATCGTTATTTTCAAATAGCATTGGTCCAAGATAGTCATCCAAGGCATCAATAACCACTGAGTTGCGCACGCCGAGGATTTCTTCTGTCTTGGGTTTGAACGCATCCCAGAATCGGCGCAATACCTTTTGCCAGTCTTCTTTGCCTGCTGACACATCATCTAGTTGGGTTTCAAGATCAGCAGTGAAATCATATTCCACATATTGCTTAAAGAAGCTTTCCAGAAAGGCTGTAACCAGACGGCCTTTATCGTCCGGCACAAAGCGATTGCGGTCCATATGCACATAAGAGCGGTCCCGCAGCACGGTGAGAACCGACGCATAGGTGGACGGGCGGCCGATACCCAATTCTTCCATGCGTTTCACGAGGCTGGCCTCTGTAAAGCGTGGGGGCGGGTCGGTGAAATGCTGTCTTGGGTTTACGGTTTCAACCGAAACAAGCTCGCCCTCTTGCATCGCGGGCAGTAAGGCGTCGTTGTCATCTTTTTCGTCGTCTTTGCCTTCTTGGTACACGGACAAGAAACCATCGAATAAAACCACTGTGCCAGTCGCGCGTAGTTCTGCGGACTTGTCGGCATTCATAATCGTTACTGTGGTGCGCTCCATGCGGGCGCTTTCCATCTGGCTAGCTATGGTTCGGCGCCAGATCAGCTCATATAGCTTTTTCTCGTCAGCGTCCAAAACACTGGCCACGTCTGCGAGGCGGCGCATTGGATCTGTTGGGCGGATCGCTTCGTGGGCTTCCTGCGCATTTTTAGCCTTGGTCTTGTAAACTCTCGGGCTATCGGGCAGATATTTGTCGCCGTAGCGGCTTTCGATCATGCCGCGTGTTGCGTTTAAGGCTTCGCCAGCGATGGTCACGCCGTCTGTCCGCATATAGGTGATCAAACCGGTTGTTTCACCACCGATCGATTTTCCTTCATACAGGCTCTGGGCAACACGCATGGTTTTATTGGCGGCAAAGCCAAGTTTGCGCGAGGCTTCTTGCTGTAATGTTGATGTGGTGAAGGGCGGCTGTGGATGGCGGCGTGCAGGTTTGCGTTCAACGGATTGGACTGTGTGCGGGGCCATGCGCGCTAAATCAGCGGCTTCGTTCGCAGCGCTCTCGTTTTCAAGCGAATATTTGGTAAGCTTTTCACCTTTCAGCGCAAACAATCTGGCATTGAAGGCTTGGCCGTTGGCACTGTTTAGGGCACTTTCAACGGTCCAATATTCGCGCGCGGTAAAGGCTTCGATTTCATTTTCACGTTCGCAGACCAACCGCAATGCAACTGACTGTACACGTCCAGCCGAGCGTGCGCCCGGTAGTTTGCGCCATAAAACCGGAGATAAGGTAAAGCCCACTAGATAATCCAGCGCCCGACGCGCCAAATACGCATTGACCAGTTCCTGATCAAGATCGCGCGGTTCAGCGACAGCTTTTAAAATGGCGGATTTGGTGATTTCGTTAAAGACAACCCGTTTAACGTCCACATCTTTGAGCACTTTCTTTTTGGTCAAAACCTCAAGAACGTGCCATGCAATCGCTTCTCCTTCGCGGTCAGGGTCAGTCGCAAGATACAATTTGTCCGCGCCTTTAACTGCTTTTGCAATTTCAGCGAGTCGCTTTGAACTGTCGCGGTCAACCACCCAGTCCATATCAAAGTCTTCATCGGGTTTTACCGATCCGTCTTTAGCGGGCAGGTCCCGAACATGGCCATAACTGGCTAAGACTATATAGTCTTTACCTAGATATTTGTTGATTGTTTTTGCCTTGGCGGGCGATTCTACAATAACAACATTCATATGCCAGTTCGTCCTTATTTGATGGTGAAAAACGCACGAAATGCGCTGAAACCTTGCTTTCACCTATGCGGAAGCTTGCGCGATTGCAACGAGATTATTCATTTTTCATCGAAATTCGGCTGTATTTACCACCAGCATGACGCATTACGTCCCCTAAAATTTCCATTTCTGTAAATTCCATAAGCAGGACTTCGGCAGGTTGACCAGACAGCCTGACCAGTTCGTCTATATGAATGGGCTCTGAGCTTAAAAGTGACACGATATCTGAAATAGGGGCTGGCCTTTTGTTCTGGTTTGCCGTTGCCATTTGTTTCTTCGGGCTATCTTTATGGATAGGCCCATGATCATGTCGGTCGGCTCTATTATTTCGGATACCTCTATCATGTTGGACGTTTCTATCATGTTGGACGGCTCTGAGGAGCGGCATAGCTTCATATTCACTAATAATATCTTCGGCCGTTTGTACCAATACAGCCCCGTCGCGGATTAACTGATTACAGCCTTGTGCTCTGGGGTCAAGCGGTGAGCCGGGGACAGCAAACACATCGCGGTTCTGCTCGGCCGCAAAGCCTGCCGTTATCAATGAGCCAGAACGCCGCGCTGCTTCTATGACAAGCAAACCGCTTGATAACCCCGATATAATTCTGTTGCGGCGCGGGAAATGTCGGGCCTGCGGTTTTGTGCCCAAAGGCATTTCACTTATCACGAGGCCTGTGTTGATTATATCGTTGTAAAGGGCTTCGTTTTCAGATGGGTAGATAACATCAATTCCTCCAGCGAGGCAGGCGATTGTACCCTCGTTAACAGAGGCCAAATGAGCCGCCGTATCAATGCCCCGTGCCATCCCGGAAATAACAGTAAATCCGTGTGCAGACAGGTCTGCACATATCTTTTGTGTGAGTTTTACGCCTCCAGCGCTGCAATTCCGCGCTCCAACGACAGCAATCGTGGGCCGTGTCATGCACATTTTGTTACCCAGATATGTCACAACCGGTGGCGCGTCATTTAAATCGGCTAAAAGCGGCGGATATTCAGCGAAATCGAGGAAAAAATAGCGAACATTTAATCTGCTGGCTTGTTCAAGTTCGGCTGCAAGATCATCCAGTTCTGCAAGTTTGGTTTTGGCCGTTCCTTTTCTGGTCGCGGCCTCAAGCATTGCAATGACATTTTGCGCATCCCCATGTTTTTCAACGAGCCGCTTGAAGGACACTGGGCCAATGCCGTCTGACCGGATCAGCCGAAGCCGTGCCGTTAATTCTCGTGATGTGGCAATATCTTCTGGTGAAAATCCCATGCCTGCACCCTGCGGTGCAGTGGTGCCCGTGTCAATAATTGGTTGCAGCCTACAGCTATAAGTTAGCCATCTTCCGTTGTTTTTTCTTTAGATTTACCAAGTTTAGGCTCAGTGCCTTTTAGGATGCGGCCAATATTGTCTTTGTGCCGGATGACAATCACAAATGTCATGAATGCAAGTGCCGGCCAAATTGTCGGTCCGATAATATAATAGCTTAGAACGGGCGCTGCCATGGCAGCAATAAGGGCTGAGAAGGAGGACATGCGAAAAATCGCTGTAGACAGAAGCCATACCCCGCCTACCGCCAAGCCGAGATAAGGCGCAATGGCAAATAAAGTTCCCATGAAAGTTGCAACACCCTTGCCGCCGCTAAAGCGCAGGTAAACAGGAAAACAGTGCCCGATAAAAGCGGCTGTCCCCGCAACTGCCGCCAAGTCCGGATGGCCGTAATAGCGTGTAAGCAAAACCGCAATCGCGCCCTTGCCTGCATCAAGAAATAAGGTGGCGACCGCTAAATCTTTGCGGCCTGTGCGCAGCACATTGGTTGCACCTATATTGCCCGAGCCAATTTCGCGGATGTCACCAAGCCCTGCCATGCGTGTAAAAACCAGCCCAAACGGGACCGAGCCCAGCAAATAACTAAGGCTTGCAACCAGTAGTAAATCCAACGAAATCACTTAAGCGCTCCCTTCAAAGACAGTTCTGCCGTTAACGAGTGTGCGCCAAACTTGGCCTTGAACCGGGAGCGTGTCAAATGGTGTATTTTTTGCGCTTGAAAGCAGCGCGTCTACATCAATGCGCCATGGTTTGTCAGCGTCGAAGACCACTAGATCAGCCGGAGCGCCTTCTTTCAGCGTGCCTGTGGGCAGTCCTAGCAAACGTGCAGGAGCAGAGGTTAAAGTCCTCAGCATGGTCATTAGGTCAACCTTGTTGGCATGAACCGGCGCTAACGCCAGCGCCAAGAGTGTCTCAAAGCCAACGATACCGTGGGCTGCTTGCGCAAAGGGCAGGCGCTTCACATCAGCACTTTTTGGATCATGGTCGCTTACCAATGTATCTATGGTGCCGTCAGCCACCCCTGCTATTAACGCTAAGCGGTCACTTTCCGAACGTAGCGGCGGCATAAGCTTCGCAAAAGTGCGGTAGCCCTCAAGCGCGTTGTCATTCAGCATTAAATAGTGCGGCGCGGTCGAGCATGTGACTTTAGCCCCACGGCTTTTAGCTGCGCGCACCGCTTCCACGCCCTCACGGGATGATATGATTGAAAAGTGAATGCGGCTATTGGTTAAGTCTGCCAGCCGAGAATCTCGTTCGATCTGGATAGCCTCAGCGGCTGCGGGTATGCCAGAAAGGCCAAGCCGTGTCGCGGTTTCGCCTTCGTGTGCCACACCGCCGCCAGCCAAATTAGCCTCTTCAGCATATTGAACAATCAGGGCACCAAAATACCCTGAATACTCCAATAGGCGGCGCATCACTTGAGCGTCTGCAACGGCTTTATGGCAATCAGTAAAGGCAACTGCACCAGATTGTTGCATTTGCCCTATCTCGGCAATTTGCTTGCCTTGCATTCCAAGTGTTGCTGTGCCCATTGGGTAAACTCGGCTGGAGTTTCCATCTTCTGCGCGGCGTCGGATACGCTCAACCACTGCGTCATTGTCGATCATGGTATTTTGGTCAGGTTGCAAGATCACGGTTGTTATACCGCCGGCTGGCGCTGCCACTGGGTCAACGGCGTGCGCGCGCATATCAATGAAGCCCGGGCAAATTATGCGTCCGTCACAATCAATAATTTCAGATCCGGCAGGTGCGTCCAAAGCTGTGCCGTACCCTGTGATGTAGCTGTCCTCAACCAGCAAACTACCCATTTGGTCATAGTCTGATCCGGGATCAATAATACGAGCATTGGTAAAAAGAGTGCTCATGGTTTGGTCTCCCCGCGTAGGGGCTGCGTTAGGATATCAAGACAGGCCATGCGTACTGCCACGCCCATTTCGACTTGTTCTTCGATGGCAGAGCGGTCCATATCATCGGCTACGTCAGAGGCGATTTCGACCCCTCTGTTCATGGGGCCGGGGTGCATGACCAGCACATCGTCCTTGGCCGCCGCTAATTTCTCACGGGTTAATCCCCAAAAGTGAAAATATTCTCTGAGTGACGGTAAGAAAGCGCCCTTCATACGTTCTTGTTGCAGCCGCAGCATCATTACGACATCCGCGCCCTTGAGGCCTTCGTCCATGCGGTGAAATACTTCAACACCAAGCCGTTCAACGTCTTTGGGCAGTAGAGTTGGGGGGGCGACAAGGCGTACCCGTGCGCCCATAGCGTTTAACAGATAGATGTTAGACCGCGCCACCCGGCTGTGGGCAATGTCGCCTGAGATAACGATAGTCTGGCCGTGGATTTGCCCTTTACGGCGGCGGATAGTCAGTGCATCCAGCAGCGCCTGTGTGGGGTGCTCCGCGCGGCCATCGCCTGCGTTAATCACAGCACAATCCATTTTCTCTGCAAGAAGCTTAACGGCCCCGCTGTCTGCGTGTCGCATGACCAATACGTCAGGATGCATCGCATTAAGCGTTGCTGCTGTATCTAAAAGTGTTTCCCCTTTTTTGATCGAGCTACTTCCAGTAGACATGGAAATAGTATCCATGCCCAACCGTTTTCCTGCGATCTCAAAGCTCATTAAAGTGCGTGTGGAATTTTCGAAAAATAAATTTATCTGGGTCAAGCCAGCACAAGAGGCTGATGTTTTATGCCGCTGGCGGTTCTGTTCGGCGTATGTGTTTGCCGTATCTAGCAGGTGTTTGATCGCCGTAGGATCAAGATTCCAGATGCCAAGAAGATGTTTATGAGGAAAAAGCGATCCCGAGGGCGGATCAATATCCGCGCGCGGGTAGGAAACCGGACTGGTTAATTGCGTGCTCATCAAAATGGCCTTATATGCGGTATTTTGAATGCCTGCAAGGTCCTTCTCAAGACGGAGG
>WFTS01000008.1 GCA_015485385.1 Kordiimonadales bacterium
CTTATACACGTTGCTTGGTTCGGTTCTAATGCTGGTTGCTGTGCTGTATATGTATATTGAAACCGGCACGACTGATATTCAGCTATTGATGGATGCTAACTTTGACCCGGGCGTTCAAAACTGGTTGTGGCTTGCGTTCTTCGCGTCTTTTGCTGTGAAAATGCCAATGTGGCCTGTACACACATGGTTACCCGATGCACACGTTCAGGCACCAACAGGGGGCTCTGTTATACTAGCGGGTGTTTTGTTGAAGATGGGAGGGTACGGCTTTTTGCGCTTTAGCCTTCCGATGTTCCCAGAGGCGACCGAGCATTTTGCCTGGCTTGTGTTTAGCTTATCCATTATCGCGGTGATCTATACATCCCTTGTGGCACTGGTTCAGCAAGACATCAAAAAGCTGATCGCTTATTCATCTGTGGCACATATGGGCTTTGTGACTATCGGGATTTTCTTATTGAACACAAATGGGATTGAAGGCGCGATCTTCACAATGCTTAGTCACGGCATTGTATCAGCAGCCTTATTCCTTGCTGTTGGTGTGGTCTATGACCGGTTGCACACGCGTGAAATTAGCCGCTACGGTGGTTTGGCGATTAATATGAAGGTTTACGCGACAGTGTTTGTGATATTTTCGCTGGCCTCTGTCGGCCTTCCGGGCACCAGTGGCTTTATCGGAGAATTACTCGTTCTCAACGGGGCATATACCTATAATAGCTGGATCGCTTTCGGGGCTGCTACAGGCCTGATCTTGGGGGCGGCCTATATGCTCTATTTGGTGCGCCGTTTTATCTTTGGCGAACTTGATAAAGATGATGTGAAGGCCATGCCAGACCTGAACCTGCGAGAAAAACTTATTTTTGCACCGCTGATAGCGATCGTATTTTGGATGGGCATCTACCCCAATAGCTTTTTGGAACCCATGCATGCCTCTGTGGCAAATCTGATCAATTCAAATTTCTCTTCAACGATTGAGCATGCTGCGACACCTTTAGGTGCCGCAGACACTGCGCGCTAAGGAGCCTGAACCGATGAACGGTGAATTTCCTAACCTTATCCCGGTTTATCCAGAGATTTTTCTGGCCCTAGCTTCCATGGCGCTTTTAATGTTCGGTGTTTTTGGTGGGGATAAAAAGTACGATCAAGTCGCAAACCTTTCGATCTTGTCACTTTTGGTGGCCGGTACTCTTATGTTTACTGAAGTGGGCGGTGCGCGCATCGTTACATTTGGCGGAATGTTTGTCTCTGATGCCTTCGCAATCTTTACCAAGGTTATGGTGTTAGTCGGCTCTGGTACCGCAATTTTGATTTCGGGCAGGTTTTTGAAAGACCATAAAATCAACCGGTTTGAGTATCCCATTTTAATCCTGCTGGCCACGCTCGGCATGATGATTATGATTTCATCGAATAATTTGATGACCTTATACGTTGGTCTAGAACTTCAAAGCCTGTCGCTTTATGTTCTGGCCGCAATGAACCGGGACAGGATACGGTCAACTGAAGCTGGCTTGAAATATTTTGTGCTCGGCGCGCTATCATCAGGCATGCTCTTATACGGGATTTCCCTGATATATGGCTTTGCGGGCACTACAGATTTTGATCATTTGGCACAGAGTATAGAAGCAGGCCATTCACCAGCAGTTGGTGTGATTATCGGTATGGTTTTCCTACTTTCTGGCCTTGCCTTTAAAATCTCAGCTGTTCCGTTTCATATGTGGACACCGGATGTTTACGAGGGTTCGCCCACTCCGGTCACAGCCTTTTTTGCTGCGGCTCCAAAGGTTGCGGCTCTTGCCTTGATGGTGCGAGCAACTGTGGGCGCCTTTCCGGGCTTGGTTGCAGAATGGCAGCAGTTGCTTATTTTTATGTCGGTCGCGTCTATGCTTGTAGGGGCTTTCATTGCACTGGTTCAAACCAACATCAAGCGTCTGCTCGCCTATTCGTCAATTGGTCACGTTGGGTATGCGCTTGTTGGATTAGCCGCAGGCACTGAGGCAGGAATTGAGGCCTTGTTGATCTATCTAGCCATTTACCTAACAATGACACTTGGAACATTCGCTGCGGTTTTGACCATGCGCAGAAGTGAGGGGGCAGTTGAAAATATTACTGACCTTGCAGGATTATCTACGACCAACCTACCACTAGCCGTTGCTATAGCCACATTTATGTTCTCACTTGCAGGTATTCCGCTATTGGCTGGCTTTTGGGGAAAATGGTTTGTTTTCCTTGCCGCTGTAGACGCAGGCCTATGGCCTCTTGCCTTGATCGGTTTGGTGACAAGTGTTGTAAGCGCATATTATTATTTGCGCATTGTGAAGATTATGTTCTTTGATGAAGCCAGTTCTGGCTTTGATATGGGCCACGGGCGCTCAGTATCTACGGTCATTGGCGTGGCTGCTCTGGTGAACTCGCCGCTGAGTTATATCTTTTTAATTATGCTGTTGGTTCCGGCTGCAAACTGGGCTGCACAAGCACTCTTTTTCTAGTGCCAGCCAAGACTTATGAAAACTGGGGGGCCTCGGTACCACACGGTGTCGAGGCCCACTTTTATGCTGATTGCAGCAGCACGAATGATATTGCCGCCTCATATGGCTGCTCGAAGGCTGTAAGGCCCACATGGATCATCGCTGGCACACAGTCTGGTGGGCGAGGACGTAAGGGCCGCCCTTGGGTGTCTGAGGAGGGTAATTTATATGCGTCGCTTATATTTTGCCCTTCTATTCGTCCCTTGGATATTTACGCCTTACCATATTTGGTGGCCCTCGCCGTAAGGGACGCAGTTATCCAATTGGGCGCACCTCCGGATGATGTTCAGTGCAAATGGCCAAATGACATTTTGCTAAAGGGCCAAAAAGTTTGTGGGATATTAATCGAGAGCAGCGCACGATCTTCAAGCGCACTTGAATATGTTATCATCGGTGTTGGGTTGAACCTGCGACATAGCCCCGAGAATGCACAGTTTAAAGCGACCTCTCTTAAAGATGCTTTAGCCAAGGATATATCAGTTAAAGATGCTATCCAAACACTAGCGAACACCTTAAAACAGCGGTTACAGGCTTGGGACACTCAGGACTTTACTCCGATCAAAAATGAATGGACAGGTTGTGCATGGGGCCTTGGTGAGAAACGACTTATAAATACGGATACTGCTGCCTTTCTTGCCACTTTGCTGGGATTAGATGATTTTGGAAGTCTAGCTGTAAGGCTTGAAAGCGGTGAAGAGCGTTTTATCACGACAGCTGATATATTTCCCACTATAAGCCGTGACGGTACAGACGGTACAGACGGTACAGACGGGGCAGCAAGAACATACGGATATAAGGAAGTCTAGTTATGTTACTGACAATTGACGCAGGCAATACCAATACAGTATTTGCGCTTATGGACGGGGACGAATTAGTCCAACAGTGGCGTTTATCAACGGATAGCCAACGCACTGTTGACGAATATATCGTCTGGATTAGTCATTTGATGAGTTTATATGGCCAGTCAACCGAGAGCGTGACCGGAGCTATCATTGCCAGCGTCGTTCCTCCTGCCTTGCGGCCACTCTCTGAACTTTGCAGCAAATATTTTAAATGCATGCCGCTTATAGTTGGGGATAAATCAGTAGATTTGGGTGTAGATGTGCGTGTTACAAACCCTGATGAGGTTGGGGCTGACAGGCTTGTGAACACCGTTGCGGCATACGCTGAATATGGCGGGTCTGTCGTTGTGCTGGATTTTGGGACAGCAACCACTTTTGATGTTGTTAGTGATGATGGGGCTTATGTGGGCGGTATTATCTGTCCGGGTATAAATTTATCCCTAACGGCTTTGCATCAAGCAGCCGCTAAATTGCCGCGTATTGCAGTGGCTGCTCCTGAAAACAAACAGGTAACAGGTAAAACCACATACGAATGTATGCAATCTGGTATTTTCTGGGGCTATATCAGCATGATTGAGGGCCTAGTGACACGCCTGAAGGCGGAACACGGCACGGACATGAAGATAATAGCCACAGGTGGTTTAGCCCCTGTTTTCGCCGACTGGACCGATGCAATTGATACGGTCAGTGGATCCTTAACTTTGGATGGTCTGCGGCTAATATATGAACGGAATCAATAAAACATAATGGCATATCTGGCTGCACATGATGACCGCTTGCTATTTTTACCGCTAGGTGGATCAGGCGAAATTGGGATGAATCTCAATCTGTATGCCTATAAGGGTCAATGGATAATGGTTGATTGCGGAATGATGTTCGCAAGCGACTATACGCCGGGCGTGGATTTAATTTTGCCCGACACCAATTTTATCGAGACAGAAAAGGCAGCCTTGGCAGGGCTACTTATAACGCACGGCCATGAAGACCACATAGGCGCGTTGCCGCATTTATGGGAACGATTTCGTTGCCCTGTATATGCGACAGCTTTCACGGCGGAACTTATTAAAAGTAAACTTCAAGAAGTTGGGCTGATTGATGCTGTAGCTTTGCATATTGTCAAAGCAGGCGAGGCGTTTCCCATTGGCCCGTTTGAAGCAAGCTATGTTCCTTTAGCACATTCAATCGCTGAAGGGCACGGCATTGCTCTGACATGTGACAAGGGAACGATTTTTCATACTGGGGACTGGAAGCTGGATGATGAACCGCTTATTGGTCCGGTTTGCCCGTCTGAGGAATTAACAGCATTAGGCGAAAAAGGCGTGTTGGCGATGGTGGGCGATTCTACCAATGTTTTCAATAAACACGCCTCAGGCTCTGAAGCTAAAGTACGCGAAAACCTGATTGAGATGGTTAAAGGTATGACCGGGCGCGTTGTGATAACAACCTTTGCTTCTAACGTTGCCCGGCTAGAAACAATAGCCAAGGTAGCCAAAGAAACCGGACGGCATTTGGCCTTAATGGGACGATCTATGCACCGTATTCTAGCTGCGGGACAGGAAACCGGATATTTTAAAGACCTTGATACTTTGATAGACGAGCAAGATGTTGGGGATATTCCACGCGATAACATATTGATTGCTTGTACTGGCTGTCAGGGTGAACCCCGTGCTGCTATCGCCCGCATTGCACGAGGGGACCACAAACATATTCATTTGGCTGAGGGCGATAATGTGTTGTTTTCATCCAAAATCATTCCCGGCAATGAAATGACACTTGGGGCTCTGTTTAACGACCTTGCATCGAAAAAAATCAATGTCGTTACTGAAAAGGATGCTTTCATTCATGTGTCTGGGCATCCGGGCAGGGCAGAACTGCGCCATATGTATGATTGGGTAAAACCGCAGTGCGCTATTCCCGTCCACGGTGAGACCCGCCACTTGATCCGTCACGCTGAGTTCGCAAAAGAAATGGGTGTTAAGCACCGTATTGTACCGCAAAATGGCGATGTGATTGAAATTCAGCCTTCAGGGGTGACACTGGTGGACAGGGTTTCGGCTGGACGCTTGGCAGTTGATGGCCGCGTGATTGTCTCGGTTGAAGACAGTAGCCTTGCAGAGAGGCGGCGCGCAAGTGTGAGTGGGTTTGTAACAGTGAGTGCTATTTTCGACCGAAACGGGATGCTCGCGGCGCAGCCTGCTTTGGCTATATTGGGTTTGCCGCGCGGCAATGAAGAAAGCTTTCAGGATATACTCACGGATATTGTTGAGGATGCACTTGATCGCATGCCTCGTAAAGCACGCCTATCGGATACAGAAGTACAAGAGGTGAGCCGCATTGCCATTCGCCGCTATTGCCGAAAAGAGATAGGGAAAAACCCAGGCGTGGCCACATTGATCACGCGTCGCCACCATATTGAGTTTAGCTAGAAACCGGAGTGCCATCATGATTGGACGATTGAACCATGTCGCTATAGCGGTGCCGGATTTGGATGCGGCTGTGCGCCAATACCGTGATATTTTAGGGGCAAATGTTACACCGCCGTTGGATTTGCCAGATCACGGTGTTACCACTGTATTTGTGAATTTACCAAATACGAAGATTGAGCTTTTATTGCCACTTGGGGAAGGCTCACCAATTGCTAAATTCCTTGATAAAAATCCATCAGGTGGAATGCATCATATCTGTTACGAAGTGGACGATATATTTGCTGCCCGAGATAAGCTGATCTCAGACGGCGCTCGGGTGCTTGGCTCTGGCGAGCCAAAAAATGGGGCGCACGGCAAGCCGGTATTATTTTTACATCCAAAAGATTTTAGCGGAACATTGGTTGAGATAGAGCAGGTTTAATCATTATGAATATTGCAACAGTATTATTGGTTTTTGCCATCGCTTGGTGGTTGGTTTTCTTTGTCTCTCTCTCTGTGGGGGTTAGGGCGCAAACAGAAGATAACGAAGACATCGTGAAGGGAACAGTTCCAAGCGCGCCGAGCAACCCGAATTTAAAAATGAAGGTACGCTATACAACCGCTATTGCTGCTGTTCTGACAGTCATATATTATTTTATCGCAACGTCCGGCCTGATTAGCTTTCGAGTGCCTTTAAGTTAGACCCCTGATCAATGGAATGACCGGATAATAAAAAAGCAAAGCCTCACAGCTTTGCTTTTTTATCCCGGTGGGCAAGCTCTCGCAGGATACCAATTTCAAATAGCTTTAATGTCTATTCAAACTGGTGTCCTGGGGCCGACCTCATTTGGTAGTGTGCCTCCCTAAGCGTGGACCATATTAATGTTGGCTCCATCAAACTCAGAGCCTAGAAATTATGTGAATAGGGCGCTTTTGTCACGAGCACAAAGCCACTAGAACCCCAGCTGTACATTGGTTTTTGAGCATTGTTGCGCGAATGCAACATATATTGGGTTTGACTATATCAAACTGTCCATATTTGGTGGTTTTTGCCTTAAAGTTGAATGATATGAAGAAAGCCGTTGCCATTAACACCGTGGCCCGGCAAAAGAAGCGTTACGAATAAGAATAAATTTTTGCGAAAGATCCGATCCAATGCGTTTAAGCCGCTATTTTCTGCCAACCTTAAAAGAAAACCCTTCCGAGGCTCAGATTGCTTCGCACCGTTTGATGTTGCGTGCCGGCATGGTGCGACAGGGTGCTGCGGGCATCTATAGCTGGCTACCTCTGGGCCAGCGTGTTCTTAGAAAGATTGAACAGATAGTGCGTGAAGAGCAAGATAAGGCAGGCGCGCTTGAAGTTCTGATGCCAACGATCCAGTCGGCAGAGCTATGGTCGGAGAGTGGGCGCTATGACGATTACGGCAAGGAAATGCTGCGTATCCAAGACCGCCATGGCCGTGAAATGCTTTATGGGCCCACTAATGAAGAATTGATCACAGATATTTTCCGCAGGGAAGTGCGCTCCTACCGTGATCTGCCTAAAAATCTATATCATATACAGTGGAAATTTCGTGATGAAATACGCCCCCGTTTTGGTGTGATGCGCGGACGTGAATTTTTAATGAAGGATGCTTATAGCTTTGATATTTCAGCAGAGGAGGGTGTGAAAAGCTATAATGCGATGTTTGTTGCCTATCTGCGCACCTTTAAGCGCCTTGGCTTGAAAGCAATCCCGATGCGGGCAGATACCGGCCCCATTGGAGGAGATCTTTCTCACGAGTTCCTTGTTATTGCTGACACCGGCGAAAGCGAAGTATTTTTCCATAAGAAATTCAATGATATGGAAGCTCCATCAGATGTTACAAACGATGCTGACGAGCTGGCCTCAATTGTTGCAGATTGGACAGAGCCATACGCCGCCACAGATGAAATGCATGACGAGGCATCTTGCACAGTTGATAAGGACGAGCTTATCAATGGGCGCGGTATTGAGGTTGGTCATATTTTCTTCTTTGGCGATAAATATTCTAAGCCCATGAAGGCGGAAGTGCAGGGTCCTGACGGGCAAAGCACTCCGGTTCAGATGGGGTCATATGGGATTGGTGTCTCGCGGCTTGTTGGCGGAATTATTGAGGCCTGCCATGATGAAAATGGCATTATTTGGCCTGAATCGGTCGCCCCTTTTAAGCTTGGCTTGATGAACTTAGGCCCTAAGAAGGATGACTGTGTGACATTCTGTGACAAATTATATGCAGATTTAGAGGCAGCGGGTGTTGAGGTTCTGTATGATGATCGCAAAGATGGGGCTGGTGCCAAGTTTGCCAATATGGACCTTATCGGATTGCCGTGGCAGGCTGCGATCGGTCCGCGTAGCCTTAAAAATGGCACAGTTGAACTTAAAAATCGCGCAACCGGTGAGAAACTAGAGGTTTCACCGCAAGACCTTATTGCCAAGATGGCTGGCTAATCAGGAGACGTTGGTGCTTGGTAACGGATATGAATGGGCTGTAGCGCGGCGCTACTTATTGCGCCCCCCAAGTGATGGTTTTATCTCACTAAACACCATTCTGTCCGTGTCGGCCATTGCTGTAGGCGTCATGGTTCTTATATCTGTGATGTCCGTGATGAACGGGTTTCGTGCCGGGTTAATGGAAAGTGTTCTGGGCTATCAGGGACATGCTGTTGTCAGTGGCTACGGCGGGCGTATTGAGGATCATGAAACGCTGGTCAAACGTCTGAGACAAATCCCCGGGGTGGTTAGGGTTCGCCCTTATTTACAAGAACAAGTTGTTGCGATGAATGCCGGGCGCAATAAAGGCGCTATCGTGCGCGGACTACCAAAGAGCCAGCTTAGTAAAAAAGGCTTGGACAGTATGACAGTTTTGCGGGGCTCTGTAGAGGCGGCACAGGAAAATGGCGGCCTTGTGCTTGGCTATGTCCTAGCGCAGCGTCTTGGTGTAACTGTGGGCAGTGAAGTGACCATTATCAGCCCTCGCTCAGTGGCGACACCGTTTGGGTCTACACTGCGCTATCTAGCCTACACAGTTGAGGCTGTTGTTGAGGTAGGGCTTTATCAGTATGATGAAACTTTCATTGGAATGCCCATCGAAGAGGCGCAACGTTTCTTTCGTGCAGGAGACAGCATTTCAACCATTGAAATTTTCATGGATAATCCTGAGGACATTGACAGTGTTTTCCCGCTGATTCAGGAGACAGTGGGAAAATCAGCTTATGTGGCCAGTTGGCGTTCGTTTAACCCTGCGCTGATGGGCACGCTTCAGACCGAGCGCGTGGCCATGTTCCTAATCCTCAGCTTGATCATCCTTGTTGCCGTTTTTAACGTGTCATCCAGTTTGGTGATGCTGGTTAAAGAAAAATCAGGCGACATTGCCATTCTACGAACCATGGGCGCGACACGAGCGTCTATAAGGAAAATCTTTCTGATAGTCGGGTTAAGTATTGGTTTTACTGGCATATTTGTTGGCAGCCTTCTTGCCAGTCTGATTGTGATTTATATCGAACCTATTAAACGCTTTATTGAATGGATGACGGGTCAAAATATGTGGGATCCGGCTACGCGGTTTATTTCTGAAATTCGCGCAGAAGCTGACCCAACTGAAGTTGCTATGACCATAGCGGTTGCCGTTTTAATGTCGTTTCTTGCTACAATTTTGCCAGCGATGCGCGCTAGCAGGCTCGATCCTGTTTCAATCCTTCGCCATGAATAGGGTCGTATCATGAATAAGCTAGTCCATGATGAAAATGAAAGCGTGAGCATTTTAAGTCTCAAAGGCGTGACGCGGTCCTTTTATCAAGGGCATAAAGCCGTTGATGTCCTCCGCGGGATTGATCTTGAGGTAAGCTCAGGGGAACTTGTCGCTTTGATTGGTGCATCAGGATCAGGCAAATCAACCCTTCTTCAGGTGGCGGGACTTCTTGATAGTAGTTACGACGGTACGATAACAATCGCAGGCACCAACCCTGTTGACCTGAAAGAGGATGCCCTAAGCGCCCTGCGCAGGGACAAGCTTGGTTTTATCTATCAGTTTCATCATCTGTTGCCCGACTTTACGGCAGAGGAAAATGTGGCCATGGCCTTGCGCCTAAAGGGCATAAGTGACACCGTTGCCAGAGCCGCCGCAAAAGAAGTTCTGGACGATCTGGGGATGAAGGAACGGTTTGACCATGTTCCTGCAAAACTCTCCGGCGGTGAGCAACAGCGAGTGGCTATTGCGCGTGCAATTGTTGGCAATCCTAGCTTGTTGCTGGCGGATGAGCCTACAGGAAATCTGGATGAAGAAACCGCGGCACGAGTGTTTGAGCTGTTTTTAAAAACTGTTCGTGACCGAAACCTGTCAGCGATTATTGCGACACATGACCGTTCGCTTGCGCGGAAATTAGATAGGCAATTGCAGTTAACAGAAGGCAAGCTTCATACTGTTTAAACTGCATGCCCTTTGGCTGGAAATTCAGCAAGAGGGCGGCTAATATTGAAATGACACTCGATTCACTTGATTCATTTTACTGGATAGTAGGCAGCTATGAGCCATACGGATTTCATCCACCTTCGGGTGCACACCGCATATTCGCTCTCGGAAGGCGCTATTCATGTTAAAGACTTAGTCAAACAGTGTGTCGGTTTTAAAATGCCGGCTGTAGCCGTGACCGACAATAATAACATGTTCGCAGCGCTTGAGTTCTCGGCAGCAGCAAGTAAGGCGGGGGTGCAGCCCATCATTGGGGTCACTTTGTTTGTGACATCTGGCTACCGCAAAAAAAGCAAACATCATAGCAAACAGGTGGAATTTCCAGAATCGTTGGTCTTGCTGGCGCAGAATGATGCCGGTTATCGAAACTTAATGAAAATTGTCTCCAAGGCGCACCTTGAAAGCGATACCCAAATTGGTGTGCAATTTCCTATCAGCGAGTTCGCCGGTCGCTCAGAGGGTTTGATTTGCCTTACAGGTGGCGTACATGGACCCATTGGCAAGTTGCTTTTAGAGGGTAATAACAAAGATGCAGAGCAGTGTTTGTTGGACCTAAAAGGCTATTTTGGCGATAGGCTCTATATGGAAATCCAACGCCACGGCCAAGATGCGGAAGCCGAAACAGAAGAAGCCTTTCTTGATCTTGCCTATAAACATGACGTGGCTATTGTTGCGACCAATCAGCCGTATTTTGTGGGCATTGATATGTACGAGCCGCACGATGCCTTATTGTGCATGGCTGACAGTACATATGTAACCGTTACCGAACGCAGAAAACTAAATCCTCATTACCGGTTCAAGACATCCGAAGAAATGATAGATCAGTTTAGCGATCTGCCTGAAGCGCTTGAAAATACAGTAAATATAGCACGCCGATGCTCGACAAAAGTTTATGAAATTGATCCACTTTTGCCTAATTTTGCAAAAGGGTCGGATGTTTCTGAAGCTGACATGTTACGCGCCAATTCTGAAAAGGGCCTCCGCGCGCGCTTGGATTTTAAAGCCAAGGAAGACGGCACCGTTTCGGGGAAGGACCAAGAGTGGGAAAAAGACTATTGGGAGCGACTTGATTTTGAGCTGTCGATCATAAATCAAATGGGTTTCCCCGGGTATTTTCTAATTGTAGCGGATTTTATACAGTGGGCGAAAGACCATGATATTCCCGTTGGTCCAGGACGGGGATCTGGCGCCGGGTCTGTTGTGGCGTGGGTCCTTAAAATCACCGATTTGGACCCTTTGCGATTTTCCCTTCTGTTCGAACGGTTTTTGAACCCAGAACGCGTGTCTATGCCTGATTTTGATATCGATTTCTGCCAAGACAAACGTGAACTTGTGATCAAATATGTGCAGGATAAATACGGCCATGATCATGTGGCGCAGATTATCACCTTTGGTAAACTTCAGGCCCGTGCGGTTGTGAAGGCTTGTGGCCGTGTGATGCAGCAACATCACGGCGCCACAGATCGTTTATCAAAAATGATCCCAAATGATCCCGGAAGCGCAATGTCCCTGAGGGAAGCCATTGATAGCGAGCCACGTCTGCAAAATGAAATTCAGAATGATGAGTTAACCGCACGGGTGATGGAACGCGCTTTGAAGCTTGAAGGCTTTTACGCACATTCGTCAACACATGCGGCTGGCGTGGTGATTGGAGACCGACCGCTAGAGCAACTCGTCGCGCTTTACCGAGATCCGAAATCAGACATGCCCGTAACCCAATTTAACATGAAATGGGTTGAGCAATGCGGCTTGGTAAAGTTTGATTTTCTTGGTCTTAAAACCCTAACCGTTTTAGACCGAGCCGTGAAATATGTACGCCAGCGCGGAATTGATATAAATTTGGACACTGTTCCTCTGGATGATCCGTCTAGCTATACGATGCTACAGGCAGGTGAAAGTGCAGGGGTGTTCCAGCTTGAAAGTACCGGAATGCGCTCAGTCCTCAAAGGGCTGAAACCTGATACATTTGAAGATATCATCGCGATCGTGGCACTTTACCGCCCGGGACCAATGGATAATATCCCTACCTATGTAGACCGTAAACATGGCCGCGAGCCCGTAGAATACCCGCACCCAATCCTAGAGCAAATTCTTGGCGAAACCTACGGTGTGATCATTTACCAAGAACAAGTAATGCAGATTGCGCAGCATATGTCTGGCTACAGTCTCGGTGAGGCGGATATTCTACGGCGCGCGATGGGTAAAAAGATCAAAGAAGAAATGGATCAGCAGCGTGGTCGCTTTTGCGAGGGTGCTGTTGAGCGCGGTATCACCCAAGAAAAAGCCAGTTACATCTTTGACTTGGTCACCAAATTTGCATCTTACGGATTTAATAAATCACACGCAGCAGCTTATGCATTGGTCGCGTATCATACGGCCTATATGAAAGCCAATTACCCGGTTGAATTTATGGCCGCTATCATGACCCTTGATATGGGAAATACGGATAAATTGTCTCTGTTCAAGCAAGAACTTCAGCGCATGGAGGTGCCTTTATTACTGCCTGATATCAACCATTCGGACGTGCCGTTTGTTGTTGAAGCTGTTGCCGACCCATACTGCAAACAAGAGGATGATCCGCGTCATAATTTAGCCGTACGCTATGCTCTGGGAGCCATCAAAGGTGTTGGTGAGAAAGCGATGGAGGGCGTTGTTGCAGAGCGTAAAAAAAATGGCCCCTTCAAAGATATTTTTGATTTTGCGGAACGCGTTGATCCAAAGCTTCTTAATAAACGCCAAATGGAACGCTTGGCCGCTGCGGGTGCGTTTGATGGTTTATTGCCAGAACGCGCACAAGCTCACGCTGCGGCAGAAATTGTCATGCGTGTGGCTCAGATGGAGGCCAGAGAACGTGAAAGCGCTCAGGTTAGCTTGTTTGCAGGGGATTTAGCGCCCACTGTAGATAAACCAGCGTTGCCCATCGTTAAAAAATGGACCGATACCCAAATGCTAGATGAGGAACGCAAAGCGGTAGGGTTTTATATATCGGCGCATCCATTGGACAGCTATGAAACCGTGCTTGAGCGCGAGCGGATCATTTCGGCGCGAGAGGTTTACGGTGATGGTGGACTTGTTGGCCAAACCGTACGGATGGCAGGCGCTGTTTTGGGCTACAGAGAAGGTGTGACGAAACGGGGTAATAAATTTGGCCGTTTAACTCTATCTGATCGGACGGATGCTTTTGAAATGATGGCATTTGAGGATGATCTTGAACAGATGCGTGCTCTTGTGGAGGAGGGCGCCCCAATGGTTGTGTCGGTGCAAATCCGTAAGCGTGATGATGACGACACAATAGGCTTGTCGTGCCGAGGCATGGAAAGCTTAGAGCAAGTTGCCGCTCAATCCTCTAAGGGATTATTCATCGAAGTTGAAGGTGCTGATGCATTTGCTTCAATGAAAGCGGCTCTTGACCGGAAAGCTGGCGGCAAGGGCAGGGTAACGCTGCGAGTGCCAGTGCATGAAAACTCCAGATACGCAGAGTTCCGCCTTGAGGGTCGCTACAAGGTAACACCTGAATTAAAACAAGCTATCGCCGCAGAAATGGGTGTGCTCTCGGTGGAAGAAATATAAGTGCCTGATACATCAAACAAGACAGATATTGCCGAACCACTTCCTGCTGCATCGGTTGTTGTTGTCAGAGATTCTGCCGAAGGGCTTGAGGTTTTGATGATTGAACGCGCCAAAACCATGCGCTTTGCTCCGGGCGCGTTTGTTTTTCCCGGAGGAAAGGTTGATAAACAAGATTATGATGCTGATTTTTTGGCGCATCACACCAACGGCGCCTCGGATTTACCTGATTTTGCCTTCCGCATCGCGGCGTTGCGCGAACTTTATGAGGAAGCGGGTGTTCTCATCACGGATCAGTCACCAACAACAGCTAAACCAGCAGTAACCACCAAAGCCGGACTAAGTTTGTTTGAACGTCTCGGCCTTGAGAAAGCAAAGCTAAATATTTTGGATATGGTAGCTTTCGCGCACTGGGTAACACCAGAACCGATGCCGCGCCGTTTTGACACCCATTTCTATATCGTTGAGCACAACGGAGGCACGGCAAAGCATGACGGAAATGAGGCTGTTTCTTTGTGCTGGGTGAAGCCTTCCTTGATACTAGACGATTGGGACAGTGATAAGGTTCCTCTGATGTTTCCAACGAGACTAAACCTTATGAAACTAGCACGCGCAAATACTGTAGCTGAGGCTATGGAACAAGCGCGGGCTGTTAAGGTTGTGCGCACACTTCCGGTTATCGGGCGCGATAAAAATGGTGTAAATTTAACCATTGATCCAGCCACAGGATACAGTGTTACGCGTGCCAGTTTTAAAGAGTTACGGGTTGAATCCTCTAAGTAGATCAAAAAGGTCTTGATCTTTATCTTTATCCTGCCTATATGGGCGCAACTTCACACGTAGGGACGGCTTCTTGGTGTGTTACCAAGCCGCCATCCGGTGTCTTCAATAATGGAGGCGCAGCCCTGCGGAGGTATAACCGGAAAAGGAATTAAATCATGGCAATGCCAGTTGTAGACATGCGCGCGCTCCTCGAAGCAGGCGTACACTTTGGTCACCAGACCCACCGTTGGAACCCGAAAATGGCGCCGTATATCTTCGGCGAACGTAACGGGGTTCATATTCTTGATCTTTCACAGACAGTTCCCTTTATGACCCGCGCCCTACAGGCGGTTCGTGATGTTGTATCACGCGGCGGTCGTGTTCTGTTTGTTGGAACAAAACGTCAGGCTTCACCGATCATTGCTGAGGCAGCACAGCGTTGCGGGCAATATTATGTAAATCACCGTTGGCTTGGCGGCATGATGACCAACTGGCAGACGATCAGCCATTCTATCAAACGCCTGAAGCAGTTGGACCAGAAATTAAGTGCTGAGCACACTGGCCTTACTAAGAAAGAGACCCTTCAGATGACTCGCCAGCGCGACAAGCTGGAATTGTCTCTTGGTGGTATTCAGGACATGGGCGGTTTGCCAGATATTATTGTTATCGTTGATACCAACCGTGATGATATTGCCATTGCAGAAGCATTGCGTCTGAAAATCCCTGTGGTTGGCGTTATTGATTCTAACTCAAAGCCGGACGGTATCGAATATCCTATCCCAGGTAACGATGATGCCACTCGCGCTATTCGCTTATATTGTGATCTGATCGCAGAAGCTGTTCTGGATGGTATTCAGGCTGATCTTGCTGCACAAGGTGTTGATCTGGGCGCATCTAGCGCACCTGTAGAGGCTGCAGCTCCTACTGTTGAAGAAGCGGCTGCTGATGATGTTCCCGCTGAAGACAGTCCGGTTGAAGCCGCTGTTGAAGCTGCACCAGCAGAAAAAGAGCCTGCCAAAAAGGCCCCGGCTAAAAAAGCTACTGCGAAAAAAGAGCCAGCCAAAAAAACGGCTGCTAAAAAGGCCCCTGCAAAAAAAGCAGCTCCTAAAGCGGCAGAGGCTAAAAAAGCTCCGGCCAAAAAAGCGCCAGCTAAAAAGGCTGCTGCTAAAAAAGACGCGGCTGCTGAATAAAGCATAGATTTATTAAGAGACTGCCTGATCACTTCGGTGCGGGCAGTTGCTTTAAGGTGCACTTCGGCGCCAAGACATGAAAGTAAGGGGAAATTCCCATGGCAACTATTACTGCCGCACTTGTTAAATCACTGCGCGATCAATCTGGCGCAGGTATGATGGACTGTAAAAAAGCCTTGTCAGCAACAGATGGTGATGTTGAAGCCGCCGTTGACTGGCTTCGCAAAAAGGGCCTTGCTGCTGCTGCGAAAAAATCTGGTCGTGTTGCTGCTGAGGGCCTTGTGGCTGTTAAAGCTGAAGGCAATAAGGCTGCGGTGATTGAAATTAACTCTGAGACAGACTTTGTTGCTCGTAACGAACAGTTTCAAGCGTTTGTTTCTGATATGGCCGGTGTTGTTTTCGAAAACGGTTCTACGGATGTTGACGCTATTTCAGCGGCTGCATACCCGGGTTCAAGTAAAACTGTAGGTGAAGTGTTAACTGATAATATCTCTATTATCGGCGAAAACATGAATATTCGCCGCGCTGCTATTCTTGAAGTAGAGGAAGGCCTCGTTGCGACTTATATCCACGGGGCTGTAGCTGATGGACTTGGCAAAATCGCTGTTTTGGTTGGACTGAAATCATCTGCAAGCGCGGATGTTTTGGCAGGCCTTGGCAAACAGCTTGCAATGCATATTGCAGCAGCCAATCCAGCGTCACTGAACGAAGCTGATCTTGATCCAGCTATTCTGGAACGTGAAAAACAGGTTCAGATGGACAAAGCGCGTGAAAGCGGTAAGCCAGAGAATATCATTGAGAAAATGATCATTGGCCGGATGCGTAAATATCTGGAAGAGGTTGTTCTTCTGCACCAGACATTTGTGATCGATGGCGAGACTAAAATCTCTAAAGTGATCGACAATGCCGCTAAAGAGGCTGGTACTGACATTGAATTGGTATCTTTTGTTCGCATGGAATTAGGCGAAGGTATCGAGAAAAAAGAAGAAGATTTTGCTGCGGAAGTTGCCGCTGTTGCCGGCAGTTAATCTCGCTTCAATTGTATCTTTAAAACCCAGGGGGCTTCCTCTGGGTTTTTTTGTGAGATTTTTAAAAAACATGCTGTTTAGCGCGCTAAAAAGTCTGCGTAATTTTACTGTTAAACTGTCTGGTGTTCTATAAGTGAAACGGATAAGCTGCGCCAAACCATAGGGGCAGATGGGAGAATTCTGGGTATGGGTGCTAAACCTAAATATAAACGAATATTATTAAAGCTTTCGGGCGAGGCTTTGATGGGCGACGGTGCATACGGCATTGATCCTGAGACTGCGGCGCGTGTTTCACTAGAGATCAAACACGCCAGAGACATTGGCACCGAAGTTTGTGTTGTTGTTGGTGGCGGTAATATTTTTCGCGGCCTGAAGGGTGCAGCCGAGGGGCTTGACCGATCGACCGCTGATTATATGGGTATGTTGGCAACCGTGATGAATGCTCTGGCACTTCAGAACGCGCTAGAGAAGGCAGGCGTGGACAACAGGGTGTTATCAGCAATTCCTATGGCAAGCGTAAGCGAACCTTATATCCGCCGCAGGGCCATTCGCCATCTTGAAAAAGGGCGTGTCGTGATATTTGCTGCCGGGACAGGCAATCCGTTTTTTACAACAGATACGGCAGCGGCTTTGCGCGCTGCTGAAATGAATTGCAACGCTCTTCTTAAGGGCACACAGGTTGACGGTATCTATAATGCGGATCCTAAAGTTGATCCAACGGCAACACGCTATGATGCACTTAGCTATATGGATGTATTGAAGCAAGACCTTAAGGTTATGGATGCTGCGGCAATTTCCTTGAGCCGAGAGAATAATATTCCTATTGTGGTCTTTTCCATTCATGGTGAAAATGCTTTGGTGCAGGTCCTTGAGGGACACGGCACTTGTACAGTTGTAGGTGGGGAGCAATAGAATGAGTGAAGATATTGATCTTGATGATATAGAACGGCGGATGCGCGGTGCCATTGATGCTTTAAAGCATGAATTTGCAGGGCTTCGCACAGGGCGCGCAAGCACAAGCTTGCTAGATCAGGTTGTTGTTGATGTGTACGGTGCTAGTATGCCGCTTAATCAAGTAGGCACGGTTTCGGTTCCTGAAGCGCGCATGTTGTCTGTGCAAGTGTGGGACAAAGGCAATGCTTCAGCGGTAGAAAAAGCAATCCGCAATGCTGGGCTTGGGCTTAATCCTATGAATGATGGCCAATTGATCCGAATTCCCATTCCTGAACTTAACGAAGAACGCCGTGCTGAGCTGGCAAAAGTTGCCGCCAAATACGCTGAACAGTGCCGTATTTCGCTTAGGAATGTGCGCAAAGGCGGTATGGATACTCTCAAGCGGATGGAAAAAGACAAAGCCATCGGTGAAGACGACCATAAAATGTATGCTGATGAAGTGCAGGACTTAACAAACAAATATGTGAAATTGGTGGACGAAACACTCGCAACCAAAGAGCAAGAAATCATGCAGGTTTAAGCATGGCGCTTTCTGCCCAATCTGTTGAGCCTTTGGGTGCTTCGCCGCCCCCGCGTCATGTTGCTATCATTATGGATGGTAATGGTCGCTGGGCAACAAAGCACGGTATGCCGCGTTCTGCGGGCCATAGGCAAGGGACAGAAGCCGTGCGTGAAGCCATTGAGGGCGCACGCGACGCTGGTGTGGAATATTTAACTCTTTATGCCTTTTCATCGGAAAACTGGAACCGACCCCAAGAGGAAGTAACCGACCTTATGGGACTGCTGAAGTTATATCTCAGCAAGGAAATCAAAAATCTCCATAAAGAAGGTGTACGCCTGCGCGTGATTGGCTGCCGAGATAAGCTCTCAAATGACATCATCCGCATGATAGACAAGGCCGAAGCGAAAACTGCCCAGAATAAGCAGCTTACGCTTGTTATCGCACTGAGTTACGGCTCACGCGAGGAAATCACCGTGGCTGTTCGAAAACTGGCAAAGCAAATTAATGACGGCAAATTAGAACCTGAAGATATTAGTCAGGCGATGGTGGATAGTGCTCTCTATACATATGATATACCAGATCCTGACCTGATTATTCGAACTAGCGGCGAACAGCGTCTTTCGAATTTTCTTCTATGGCAGTGTGCTTATTCAGAGTTTTTATTTATCGATACCCTGTGGCCAGATTTTACAAAACAAGAGTTCCAGCGTGCGGTCGCAAGTTACGGTGAGCGTGACAGACGGTACGGCGTACGCCCGTAACTGACAGGAAAGCCAGCGTTTCAATGCCTCTTGGTCTCTCAAAAAACCTGTTCCAGCGGATTATCTCTGCGCTTCTTCTCTTGCCTCCGGTGCTTGGCGCCTTGTGGGCTGGCGGCTGGTGGTTTGCCGTGTTTTTGATGGTTGGCGGCATATTGATGGCGCTAGAATGGGCCAAGCTCACCACACCAGACAGTAAGGGCTTAGGCCCTCTTTTGGCTGCATTAACGGCTATCGTGATTGTCTGGGCGCACCTACGCACGCCTGAAATTACAACAAGCCTTAGCATTTTAGTGCCAGTGATCCTGTTGGGGGCATTGATGATCCGGTTCAATATGCTGAAAACTGTTGGCTGGTGGCTTGTTGGGGTAGGCTATGTGGCTGCGCCCATGCTTGCTTTGGCGTGGCTTCGCGACTTGGATCATGGCTTGCTGGTGCTGTGGGTGTTTTTCATTGTCTGGGCAACGGATATTGGCGGATATTTCTTTGGAAAAGCTATTGGTGGGCCTAAACTTGCCCCTAAATTAAGCCCAAAGAAGACATGGGCCGGACTTTTGGGCGGTATGGCATTCAGCATAGCTGTCGGTCTTTTGCTCCATTTTGTGTTCGGCCTCGTCGGTGGTCTATTTGTGATTGTGATCGCGTCAGGGCTGCTCGCGGCTTGGGCACAGGCGGGGGACCTTTTGGAAAGTGGTATCAAGAGACATTTTGGCGTGAAAGATTCTGGTGGTCTTATTCCAGGGCACGGCGGCCTTTTAGACCGAGTTGACGGCTTAGTCTTTGTGGCCCCTGCTGTGGCATTACTGCTGGCCTGTTTTCCAAGCATATTTGGGGGGGGCGCTTAAATATGGCGCTGAAAAGCCTCACAATAGTTGGTGCAACAGGCTCCGTTGGCTTGAGCACACTTGATCTTGTGCGCCGGTCGCCAGACCGCTTTGAAATCAAGGCGTTAACCGCTAACAAGCGTGTGAGTGAACTCGCCGCTTTGGCCAAAGAGTTTCGCCCCGACTTTGTTGCTATAGCCGATACCAATAAGCATAAAGAGCTTAAAGAACTATTGGCTGGAACCGGCATTGAATGTGCCGCTGGATCAGAAGCCGTTATTGAGGCGGCGAAACTAAGCTCTGATATTTTAATGGCGGCCATCGTGGGGGCTGCGGGACTTCGTCCAACACTTGAAGCCGTGCGGCGAGGGGCAACGGTCGCGCTTGCCAATAAAGAATGTCTCGTGTGTGCCGGTGATTTGATGATGCAGGAAGTTAAGGCTAACGGTGCGCATCTTTTGCCTGTAGATTCTGAACATAACGCCATTTTTCAGGTGCTAGAAGCTGATAGGCCGGATGCCGTCCATAAAATAACACTAACGGCGTCAGGGGGGCCATTTTTGGGCCGCTCAGAGGAAAGCCTGAAGTCTGTAACGCCAGCCGAAGCTGTTGCCCATCCGAATTGGGACATGGGAGCCAAAATATCAGTTGATAGCGCAACCTTGATGAATAAAGGGTTGGAAGTCATTGAAGCCTATCATCTGTTCCCTGTTGAAAAGGACCAAATATCCGTTCTTATGCACCCTCAATCGGTCATTCATTCGATGGTTGAATATATTGACGGCAGTACATTGGCGCAGCTTGGGTCCCCGGATATGCGTATTCCAATTGCATCTTGTCTTGCGTGGCCAGAACGCATGCCTGTCCCTGCAAACACACTAGATCTTGCTTCCATTGGTTCTTTAACCTTTCAAGAACCCAATTATGAGAAATTTAGGTGTTTGGCGCTGGCACGCGACGCACTAGAGGCTGGCGGTGCAGCCCCTGCGACGCTAAACGCAGCAAATGAAGTTGCGGTCGATGCCTTTTTAACGGGGCGTATTGGCTTTCTCGATATTTCGTCGATCGTTGAAGAAGCCTTGACGCAAATCGACATGAAAGCGCCACATTCCCTAGCGAATGTGTTCGAGATTGATAGTGAAGCGCGCCATTTAGCAAGTGCATTGATCGCTTAGTCGAATAAAAAGGATTGTTCATGGAAACCGCAGGACCAGGTCTAATTTTTACGCTAATCGCTTTCATCGGCGGCTTTAGCATTTTAGTTTTTGTCCATGAATGGGGCCATTATAAAATGGCGCGGCTGTTTAAGGTGCGTATTGATACATTCTCTATTGGAATGGGCAAAGAAATCTGGGGGCGTACAGATAAAAATGGAACACGGTGGCGTATAAGCGCTGTCCCGCTTGGCGGGTATGTAAAATTTTTCGGGGACGCCTCTGCAGCCAGTAACCCTGGAGATTTACCAGAGGGCCTAAGCGAAAAAGAAAAAGCTGACTGCTTTCATTTTAAACCCTTATGGCAACGAGCCTTGATCGTTTTTGCTGGGCCTGCCGTGAATTTAATTGCGGCAGTGATAATCCTTGGGGGGTTTGCTTATATTTACGGGGTAAATATCACACCGTCGATTATTTCAGGGGTTGCTGAACAGTCACCGGCAGAAAAAGCAGGCTTTATGGCCGGTGACCGCATCCTTTCAATCGACGGCAAGGCTGTTGAGCGGTTTTCAGACGTGGGCGAAACGATACGTTTATATCCAAACGCGCGCGTGACTATCGAAATAGAGCGTGCAGGTGAGATCAAGTTCCTTCCGGTAACGCTTGGTGAGTTCAAACAGCAGGATAGATTTGGAAATATCTATGTGATGGGGCGTCTTGGTGTGGCCGCAGTTGACGGTGTGCATCACACGGTTGGTCTTGGCGGGGCACTTCTTGAAGGAACGCGAAGAACGGTGCGTATGGGCAAAACTATGTTCTCCACACTTGGAGAAATTATCATGGGAATACGTTCCGTTAAAGAACTTGGAGGCCCGGTTAAAATTGCAAAAGTTATTGGAGAAGCGGCAAGCATCGGGGCGGCCAGCTTTATTTCAATTCTTGCTTTATTGTCGCTGAATTTGGGAATCGTCAATTTACTACCGATTCCCGTTCTCGATGGTGGGCACCTTATGTTCTATTTATTGGAGGCAATTAAAGGTTCTCCGCTCTCAAAAAAGGCTCAAGAGGCCGGATTTATTGCCGGAGCGGCCTTAATGCTGATTTTTATGGTGTTAGTAACACTGAATGACTTGCAATCTATGGCGCTCTAGGCCAATTTCACCGCCACTATATAGATAGCGCTGGGTCAACAACCATTGTGCAAATAATTAAGACTGGGTTTAAAAGTTGCGTTTTTTAAATATGCGTTTGATTTTGTGCGCTTTTGTCGCACTAACAATCGGGGGAGCAACGCTAGCGGGACCAACTTTGGCCCAACAGCAGCCTGCACCCAAACAAGTGCCATTGATCCGTCAGATCACTGTGGTTGGGAACGTGCGCGTTGAGCCTGAAACAATTGCGTCCTATTTGGTTGTGCGTGCGGGACAACCGTTTGATCCAAAGCTATTAGACACCAGTTTGAAGAACCTGTTTCGAACAGGCTTATTCTCAGATGTGGAATTTACCGAAGAGAACGGTGTGCTGTTGGTGCGGGTGGTCGAGAACCCAATTATCAACCGTATTATCTTTGAAGGTAATAAAAAGCTTGATCGTGAAGACATGTTTGAGGAAGTGCGTATTCGCCCCCGGACAGTTTTCACACGCTCTAAAGTTCGCGCCGATGTGAAGCGGATGATGAACCTTTACCGTACATCGGGTCGTTTTGCCGCCATTATTGAACCAAAGGTGGTTCAGCTTGAACAGAATCGCGTTGATGTGGTTTTTGAAATTCAAGAAGGCCCCAAAACCAAAATTAGCCGCATTAATTTCATCGGCAATAAAGACTTTAGTGATGGTGATCTCAGAGATGTGTTGGCAACAAAAGAAGCCCGTTGGTGGAAAATTTTCTCATCAAACGATACGTTTGATCCTGATAGACTTGCGTTTGACCAACAAGAACTTCGAAATTTTTACCGCAATGAAGGATATGCAGATTTTCGCATTATTTCAGCGGTGTCCGAACTAACGCCCGACAGGGAAGATTTTTTCATCACGTTCTCAGTTGACGAAGGCGAGATATACAAATTTGGCACTATTGATGTGGAAAGCGAAATCCGCGATGTGGATGCCAAGCTTTTCAGGGCCTTTTTGTTGATGCGTGAGGGAAACACCTACAACGCTGAGGCAATTGAGAAGACAATTGAATCGCTTACAAATGCGGCAGGCCTGCTTGGCTATGCATTTGTTGATGTCCGGCCTAGCTTTGATCGCGATAAAGAAGCGCGCACCATGAGCATTAAGTTTAAAGTGCTTGATGCGCCGCGTGTTTATGTTGAACGCATCAATATTGGCGGCAACGTTCGCACGCTAGACCGTGTGGTTCGCCGGGAATTCCGCTTGCAAGAGGGCGATGCTTTTAATTCTACCTTGGTTACTCGCTCAGAAAACCGTCTGAAAAGATTGAATTTCTTCCGTGAAGCGGAGATCGAACAGCAGCAGGGTTCAAAGCCTGACCGCATGATATTGAATGTGAAGGTTGAAGAGCAGGCAACCGGTGAATTGAACTTGGGTGCAGGCTTTTCCAGCCTAGAGAACTTCATCTTTGATTTCTCTATTCGCGAGCGCAATCTGCTTGGTAAAGGGCAGGATTTAAGGCTTGGTGTTCGGCTTTCTGGTCGGCGTCAGGAAATTGATTTAGGATTTACCGAGCAATATTTCCTTGGGCGACGGGTTGCTGCCGGGTTTGATATTTTTGCCCGCAGAATCGATTCGTCCAGCTTTGGCTCTGTATTTGACACCAAATCTCTAGGCTTTTCACTGCGCGCAGGCATGGCCTTGAACGAATATTGGACTCTCTCAACACGTTATACGCTGCGCCAAGATGATGTGACGACGCCAGATAGTTTTACAATCTCGCAGTTTAATAGTTTTTTCAGCAACATCTTGAGCAACTTCAATAATGGCAGTGCGGAGACACAGCAAGATCTGTTAATTCAATATGATACGGACGGTGATGGTGTGATCGAGACGGCAGATTTTTCTGCCGACGGCCAAAGCGAACCTAATATTAGTGAAATGGTTGAAGCCTCTACCTCTAGGGCGTTTCGGGAAAGTATCGGAAAACGGTTCCAGTCTATTCTTGGCTATTCTGTTGGCTTTGATACTCGCAACAGCATTATCCGGCCTACACGCGGCAACCAGTTTTTCTTCCATCAGGATTTTGCGGGTGTTGGCGGCGATGTTCGCTATTTGAAAAACCGTATCAACTTTGATAACTATTGGACACCTTGGTCAGGTTGGACATTCCGCTTTGGCGGTGAAGCTGGTATCATTCTGGGTCTTGGTCAACAAGTGCGGCTTAGTGATAAGTTTTATATTGGTGGTCCGCGTATGCGTGGCTTCGATATCTCTGGCATTGGACCGCGTAACTTTAATAACGGTGCAAGAAACTCTCGGAGCTCACTTGGTGGTACGGCCTTTTATATCGGACGCGGGGAATTATTCTTCCCGCTGGGGGATATGGCGCTGGAAAGCGGTATCAATGCGTCTGCGTTTGTTGATGTTGGGTCGTTGTTCCGTGCCCAAGAAGAACTTGCAGACTGTACATTCACTCAGGCAGAGTTTGATGCTGCTCAAGCAGATTCAGAAATTGTGTTTAACGGAAATACGAATTGTTTGGCGGGGAACTCTATATCGCCACGTATTGCGGTTGGTATTGGATTTTCGTGGCAATCACCATTCGGACCTTTCCGAATTGACCTATCTAAGACGATCAAGAAGCAGCTAGGGGACCGGCCACAAACCCTACAGTTTAACGTAGGAACAACTTTCTAAATTGATTCAAAGGGAAATTGGGAAAATAACATGACTATCTATAAAACATTTAGGCTTTTTGCCGCAGCAGTTATCGCTTCACTAAGCCTTGCAGCGGCTGCTCATGCGCAGATTTTTATTGTCGATAACGAGCGTGTTGAGCGCGAAGCGGCGGCGTATAAAGATTTCAACCTTCAGACAGACGAGATGCGTCAGCAGATCGTGCAGTTGCGTCAGTATATTTCTCGTGGGGGCGCCGCTGAACAGCAGTTGGGCGAGCTTGAGCAGAAGAAATCTATCATCGGAAATGATAAATACGAGCAAGAAAAGAAAAAGCTGCAAGAAACTTACGGTTTGTACCAGCAGCAGCTTCAAATTCTGGAATATCGGTTTGATCAGGTCCGTCAAGAAGCTATGGTTCAGGTTGAGCGCGCGCGCCAGCCGGTGATCCGCAGCTTGCTGAAAAGCAGGAAAGCACAGATCATTCTGCCTAAGCGTTTGGTCTTTGGCTCTGCGGCCGGCCTTGATATCACAACCGAGTTTATCGAGCTGTTGGACGCTGAACTGCCGTCTGTAACGCTAACAAAACTGCCTAAGCCTCAGCCAGCTGCCAAACCTGCACCTGCAAGCGGCAATTGATTGCTTGAGTATCAGCTATAATGGCTTTTGATATTGCACAAATTATGGAAGCGATACCGCATCGGTATCCCTTCCTGTTGGTTGACAAAATTGTTGATGTTGAAAAGGGCGAAAGCGCTGTTGGCATCAAGAATGTCACAATTAATGAGCCGTTCTTCCCTGGCCATTTTCCGCAAAAGCCGGTTATGCCGGGGGTTTTGATCCTAGAGGCGATGGCGCAGACCGCAGGGGTTCTGGCCATTGATTTTCTTGGGGAAGATGCAAAAGGCAAGGTGGTTTATTTCATGGGTATTGACGGCGCTAAGTTTCGTCAGCCTGTTGTACCCGGTGATCAATTACACCTAAAGGTAACCAAGACCCGTGGTGGTGGTGCCGTTTGGAAGTTTGACGCTGTAGCCACCGTGGACGGAGCTGTTGTGGCTCAAGCGAAGCTTACAGCAATGCTTGCTGCTGAATAGCCCCATAAACGATACGATTTATATAAAGGCTGGCCGTTTGTGTCGGCCTTTATTCGTTAAGGACTATAAATATTCGTAACGGGCTATAAAAAAGACCCGCCTCATTAAGAAGCAGGCCTTTTAAACTGATAGTGCTTGCGGTTTTATCTTTTGTCGATCGGCACATAATCCCGCTGTGGAGTGCCCGTGAATAGCTGGCGAGGTCGTCCAATTTTCTGTGTTGGATCTTCGATCATTTCTTTCCACTGGGAAATCCAGCCTGATGTCCGTGCGAGGGCGAACAGTACGGTAAACATGCTTGTTGGGAAGCCCATGGCCCGTAGGATGATGCCAGAGTAGAAATCCACATTCGGATATAGCTTTTTGCTAACGAAATACTCGTCCTCAAGTGCTATTTTCTCCAGCTCCATCGCCACATCAAACAGCGGGTCATCAACACCCAGTTCAGCCAGAACCTTGTGCGCAGTATCACGCATCACGGTTGCGCGTGGATCAAAGTTTTTATAAACCCGGTGCCCAAAGCCCATCAAACGGAATGGATCCGCTTTGTCCTTGGCGCGGGCGACAAATTCAGGGATACGGTCAACTGTACCAATTTCCTCAAGCATATTCAGACAAGCTTCATTCGCGCCGCCGTGGGCAGGACCCCACAAACAGGCAATGCCTGCCGCAATACATGCGAACGGGTTGGCACCAGATGAGCCAGCCAAACGTACGGTAGACGTTGAGGCATTTTGCTCATGGTCTGCGTGCAGAATGAAGATTAAATCCATTGCGCGTTCAAGAGTAGGGCTAACAGTATAATCTTCTGTCGGCACTGAGAACATCATATTAAGGAAATTCCCGGCATAGGACAGTTTATTGTCCGGATATACAAACGGCTGGCCGATGGAATATTTAAAGGTCATTGCTGCAATCGTCGGGATTTTGGCGATCAAACGATAGCTTGCAACCATGCGCTGGTGCGGGTCGTTTATATCCGTACTATCATGATAGAAGGCCGCCAGAGCGCCAACAACACCAACCATAATCGCCATCGGGTGCGCATCTCTGCGGAACCCACTGAAAAAGCGGTGCAACTGCTCGTGCAGCATGGTGTGGTTGGTAATGTCGTCCGTAAATTTTTTCTTCTCGGCCTTGCTTGGAAGCTCCCCAAACAATAACAGATAGCAAACTTCCATATAGTCGCTGTCTTTTGCCAATTGCTCGATAGGATAGCCGCGATACTGTAATTCGCCTTTGTCACCGTCAATATAGGTGATTTTGCTTTCGCAGCTTGCTGTTGATGTAAAGCCCGGATCAAACGTGAATTTGCCTGTTGCAGCATAAAGCTTGCGAATATCGATAACGTCTGGACCGACGGACCCCTCTAATACAGGTAATTCAAGGTCTACGCCTTCTCCTACAAGTCTCATAGGATCTTTTGCCATTGTCGATACTCCTTTCAAAAAAATAACAACCCGCAGTGATGCGGATTGGGGTTTTTAAGCTGCAGCCTGATCGCGCAGACGCGCAATCGATTCTACCTGGCCTAAAATTTCCAGGGTCTCTGCAAGGTCACCTGACTGTTTTCCTCCAGTCAGAGCCGCTCGCAAGGGCTGCATTACTTTACCCGGTTTCAAATCCCTCGCTTCGGCGAAAGACATAATGGAATTCTTAATATCTTCACTATTCCAAGACGTTAAGGCTTCCAGTTCATTTGCTACATCAGCAATTACCGGGCGAGTTTCGTCCGTGAATTGCTTTGCAGCTTTGTCGGTTAAGGCTATGGGCCGGATATCGCAGTAAAGGGCTGCGCTTTCGGAAATGTCCGGTAGCCGTTTTGCACGTTCTGCCAAACTTGGGAGCGCCTTTAAAAGACGGGCCTCTTCGGTTTTGCTTAACGCATGGTCAATAAGGTTTTCTAGGGCGCTTTTTATGTAAGGCAAGAGCTCAGACGCATTTAATGTGCGTAAATAATGGCTGTTGAGACTATCAATCTTATCAAAATCGAAGCGTGATGGGCCTTTGCCGATATTTTCAAGGTTAAACCAATTAATCGCTTCTTGGGTTGAGATAATCTCATCATCGCCGTGGCTCCAGCCAAGGCGTAACAGATAATTGCGCATAGCTTCGGGTAGAAAACCCATATCTTCATAGGCATCCACACCTAATGCCCCGTGTCGCTTTGATAGTTTTTTACCGTCGGGACCATGGATTAACGGGATGTGTGCATACTCTGGAACAGACCAGCCCATGGCTTCGTAAATTGGTAATTGGCGAAAGGCGTTATTCAGGTGATCATCGCCTCGCACAATGTGGGTTACGCCCATATCATAGTCATCAACCACCACAGCAAGCATATAAGTGGGGGTGCCGTCAGAGCGCAGGATAATCATGTCATCCAGTTCGGCATTTTGCACAGTAACAGAGCCTTGAACACGGTCCACAATGGTATGTGCGCCTTCTCGCGGCATTTTCATACGGATAGAATAGGGTGTGTTCTCTGGGGCCTCTGCTTGTTTGTCGCGCCAAATATCGCCGCGAAAACGCTCTCCGCCAGCTCGTGCAGCATCCCGCTTTTCAGCCAATTCTTCCGCTGTAGCAAAACATTTATAGGCATTGCCACTTTCCAACAGAGCCTGAGCAATCTCACGGTGCCTGTCAGCGCGGCTTGCTTGGCTAATAGCATCGCCGTCCCAATCAAGTCCAAGCCACTGCAAACCCTTTAAAATGGCGTCAATAGCCTCTTGGGTGGATCGTTTGGTGTCAGTATCTTCGATACGCAGCAAAAATTTGCCGCCATTTGCCCTAGCAAAAAGCCAATTATACAACGCCGTCCGAGCCCCGCCGATATGGAGAAAGCCAGTGGGAGAGGGCGCAAAACGCGTTACAATATCGGGCATGTCACTTGTCATGCTCAGAACCTAATTCCTTATTTACAGTACAAATTGTCGGCACAAATTGGGGGAGTGTGCCCAAAGAAATATTTCAGCGTGGTTCTATCATATGTCTCGTGGGAACACAAATGGCTAGTGTATCAAAATTGGACCAAAACGCACTATTTACGCTAGTAAAGTCTCGTTTTGCGGTTAATGTCGCAAAAGGGGGGCCGGGTCGGTGCTTGATGGTTTTAAACAAGATGTTGCAGGGTCGCCTGCAGATGCGCTGCCTATCACGGCGAGGAAGCATGAAAGTAGTTTGCACGAAGAATGGCGGCTCATTGTCTTTGTTTTTATCTTTGGGCTTGGCTGTGCTTCCTTGATTAGGTATCCAAGCCTTATCCCCTCAGCCCTGATTATTGGCAGTTTTCTGCTATTTATAGCCCTTTTGCGATATGGTTTATATAGTTTTCAGCTTGCAGTCTGTTTGGCAATAATTCTAGCGGCAAGTGCGTCCAGTATGCGGCTTGCAAACTTGGCGGCCTATAATTTTACGCCTGAGCAATATGTCAATATCGAAGGCCGCATTGATCAATTGGATATCCGACCTGAAAAATCCACACGGTTGGTGATCAGCGTTTTAAAGCTTGAACGCTTTAGGGGCGACAAATCGCCGCGCCGGTTGCGCTTGGCGGTTCGCACCCAGCTTGGCCCGAATGTTAAGGTTGGATCAGTTGTCAGCTTAAAAGCGATAATCTCACCACTTCAAGGGGCCTTGGTCCCTGGCGGCTTTGATTTTGGCCGGGCTGCCCGGTTTCAACAAATTGGTGGGCAGGGCTATGCTGTCTCTAGCATAGACTTAATCAAAGGAGGCGACGCAAGCCCACAGCAATCGGGTTTTAATGTTTGGGTCACCTCTGTGCGCTACGGCTTGGCTGCGAAACTACAAGCGGCCATGCCGGGCCAGTCTGGGGCTTTGGCCGCTGCGCTTACGCTGGGACTGCGCCACGGCATCAGTGATCAAACCTCAGAGAATTTGCGTCGGGCAGGGCTGTCTCATCTGTTAGCGATCTCGGGCTTGCATATGGGCATAGTCGCGGCGGCGGCCTTCTTTGTCTTCGAGCTTTTGTTTGCCCTTATCCCGGCAATTGCACTTCGGATCATGCCGCGCAAGCTTGCGGTCATTCCCGCTTGGTGCCTCGCGCTGACATACTTATTTCTATCCGGCGGCAGCACATCTACGATCAGGGCCTTCCTTATGGTGACGGTTGCCATGCTTGCCGTTCTCACGAACCGGCGGGTTTTATCACTGCGCAGTGTGGCTCTTGCCGCGCTGTTTATCCTGACACTGTGGCCCGAAAGTATTTATACCGCTGGGTTTCAGATGTCCTTTGCGGCAACGACAGGCCTTGTTGCCTTCTATGAGAGGTTTTCTGCACGGCAAACAAAAAAGATAGGGCAGGTAGCAGCTTGGCAGCGTGTGGTGAGGGCGGTGCTGTTGATCGGCCTAACCAGTTTAATTGCCCAAATTTCGGTTGCGCCGTTTGCGCTGTATCATTTTCAAGCAATCTCTGTGGTTGGGGTTGGGCTGAATATGCTCGTTTTGCCGATCATCACCTTCGCGGTAATGCCTCTTTTGTTTGTTGCACTTATTTTGGCTGCGCTATCGTCGCTTGATCTGATCAGTTGGATGCTTGAGCCCTTACTTACGCTTGTCTTAAACATTGCTGAAGCCGGTGCAAGCCCGGCGTATGCCACACTGCGTATTACGCCAATGTCGGACCTAAGCTTTGCATTACTGCTGATTGCCGGTGGGCTTATGCTTTTGTTTTTAAATAAGAAAACCATGTTGGCCTCAACCGCATTGGTTCTTGTCGCCTTCAATTTACCCAAACCCATATTGCCCGATATTTTAATCTCCCGCACAGGTGGGGTGATAGCCGAGTATAAAAACGGTATGGTTTTTGTGTCGGGCGGCAGAGCAAACAGCTTTCGCGTGCGTAGCTGGCAACGTTACTGGGGCGCAGACCCATTTGCAGATATTGGCACCATAGCCAAATCGGGTGGATACGGCGCAAGCGGTATCAGGATGCATAATGGAGGCCTCTTGGTGCGCGTGACGGCATTAAGCCGTGTCCCGCAAGTCTGCGCAGAGGCCGATATCATACTATTGCCGCGCCGATATGTGCGCTATTGCAAAGGAGAGGGACGGATAGTTACCTTAGAAAATCTGGATAGACAGGGGCCTGCTGGTGTAATCGTAACACCCGAAAAACCGCCTAGAATTTTATGGTCAAATCCTGAGGCTGAGTAATCTCAATAGAATATATGCCAAGCCGCTAGACAAACTCATGCAATAGCAGACTTCAGGACACGCTGGGCCTCAGGACGAACTGGGCCTCAGGACATACCAGACTATAGCAAACCGCGGACTTTAAGAAGTGTAGCCGCTTAGGTGCAATCAGTGATAGCGGCGCATCAAACCAACCAAGCGCCCCTGTACCTCAACACGCTGCGCGTCTAACACTTGTGTCTGGTGGTCCGGGTTCGCAGGAACCAGTTCAATATTTTGACCATTATGCTGGAGAGTTTTCAACGTCGCTTCTTCGCGGTCAACAAGGGCGACAACAACATCCCCGTCACGCGCCGTTTTGCCGCTTTCGATTACCACAGTATCCCCGTCTAAAATTCCAAGACCGATCATGCTGTCGCCCGATATTTCAAGGGCAAAATAGTCACCGCGCCCAAGCATAGTCTGCGGAATAGCAACAAAGCTGTCACGTTGTTCTAGCGCCTCAATGGGGGTGCCTGCAGCAATGCGACCGTGCAGAGGAATATCTACAGTCTCAGGTGGGGGGGCAGACGCTTGCCCAAACGCGCCGCTTACTAGATTTGTAGGTGCAGCCTGAATTTCTGGCATTTTAACAATTTCTAGCGCCCGCGCTCGGTTGGCCATTCTGCGGATAAAGCCGCGTTCTTCCAAAGCATTGATCAAGCGGTGCACACCAGATTTTGATTTCAAACCCAGAGCATCTTTCATTTCATCAAAGGAAGGCGAGACGCCACTGTTAAGCAAGCGGTCATTGATAAACATAAGAAGCTGTTGCTGTTTTGCAGTTAACATGCGGCCCTCCAAGCTTTGTTTTCTATATGTTCTCTTTTAGTTCACCTTTTGGATAAATGTCAAGCCTGTGAGAGATTTTGTTTAAAATGGGATGAAGGGAACACTGTCCCCAGCGGTGACGGCATCGGCGTTTGGTGGACGCACGATCAAGCCATCAGACTGCGCAAGCACACTAAGTTGGCCACTGTCTTGTGAGACAGCCGCATCAACATGGCGCTCTCCCGGTCCTCCTATAAGGCGCGCACGCATATAATTTTGGCGGGGACCGTTTGCGGGCAAATCAGTCGCGCTTGGCAGCTGGATACCGCTTGGCATCGGGGCAGGGCGGCCCATAAGTTTATCAATTAAAGGCAGGAGGAATATGGTCGCACAAACAAAAGCCGAGGCCGGGTTTCCGGGAAGCCCCAAAATATGTTGTCCGTTCCGTGTTCCAAATATCAAAGGTTTACCGGGCTTCATTGCGACCTTCCAAAAATCCAAGGTCATGCCCTCAGCGGCAAGAGCCTCTTGCATGTGATCGCGGTCCCCAACGGAAGCACCGCCAATAGTGACAAGAATATCGGCATCTTTAGCGCTGGTAATCGCCCGGCGTAAACTGTTTATATCATCCCCCGCTTGGCCAAGGTCTATAGCGTCAGCGCCTATGCTGCGGATCATAACCATCAATTGGGGGACCGTGCTGTTTACAGTCTCGTGCGGGGCAAATGTGGTTGCCTCTGGCGCAACAAGTTCGTCGCCGGTTGCCAAAAGTGCGATGCGCGGCTGACGAAAAACCATCAAGTGACTGTGGCCTGCGCTTGCCGCGACACCAAGCGATTTGGCAGTAATATAAGTGCCTGCCTCTAGGACAATTTGCTTTTCCTCGAAATCATAACCCTGAAGGCGGATATGGTCCCCGGGCTTTGGTGCAACATCTGTGAAAATCCCCGCTTCAGAAGGGCCGGTATTTTCTTGCATGATCACTTGGTCAGCCCCCTTGGGGACAGCAGCGCCTGTATAGATGCGAACGGTTTTGCCAGACTGTAAAGAGCCGCTATAGGGGGCCCCCGCAGCACTGACACCGACCAGTTTTAACTGGGTCTCATCGCCTTTGAGGTCACCACTATTAACAGCGTAACCATCCATGGCGGAAACGTCGCAGCCGGGCTGGGACCGGCGTGCCTTGATTGCCCCGGATAAAACCCGGCCACCACAGTCAGCAAGTGCAAGCCGTTCTGTGGACAGTGGCACCGCTGGACCAACAATGCGGTCATATGCTGTTTTAACGGAAATCACTTTCCTGTCGCCTTAATATTGTTTTCAGCCTCAAAAAGCCCGGATTTTCCGCCGTCTTTCAAAAGCAGCCGTGTAGAGGAAATGACCATGCCTTTATCAACAGCCTTAGCCATATCGTAAAGCGTAAGCGCCGCGACCGAGGCAGCCGTTAAGGCTTCCATCTCTACGCCTGTTTGGCCTGAAACTTTCACTTTGGCCTCGATCCGCATTTCGCTGGCGCTTAAAGGGCTGATGTCGATCTTAACGCTGGTTATGGCCAAAGGGTGGCAAAGCGGGATCAGGTCACTGGTTTTTTTGGCTGCCATAATGCCGGCTAAGCGAACAGCCGCCAGCACATCGCCTTTGGGCAATTTGTCATCAAGGATCAGTTGCATGGTTTCAGGCTGCATAACAACAATAGTTTCAGCTACAGCACGCCTGCTGGTGACAGATTTATCGCCGACATCAACCATGTGGGCGGCACCTGTTTCATCAATGTGAGTTAATTTGCTCATGTGGTTTTCTTTTGTAAAGCGCGAACGGCAGCTTCTACATCGCTTTGGCGCATGAAAGTTTCGCCGATCAGGAAACAGCCTGCACTGGCCGCCTCACAAGCGCTAAGGTCTGCTTGGTTGCGTAGACCGGATTCTGCTACCGCGATTTTATCACCGGGAAGCCGAGGTGCAAGACTTAGTGTCGCCTCAAGCGAGACATCCATCGTTTTAAGATTGCGGTTATTGATGCCTATCAGCGGGGACTTTAGATTTAAAGCGCGGTCAAGCTCGACAGCGTTGTGGACTTCGATCAGAGCATCCATACCATATTGATGAGCGCAAGCCTCAATCTCTTGTGCCTCTATATCGGATAAGGCGGCCATGATGATCAAGATACAGTCTGCCCCTAAAGCGCGGGCCTCCACCACTTGATAAGGGTCGATCATGAAATCTTTTCGCAAAACCGGGATTTGAACGGCTGCCCTTGCTTCTTTCAGGTAGGCGTCTTTTCCTTGAAAATAGGGTTCATCCGTTAGAACAGACAAACAAGCGGCTCCGCCTCGCTCATAAGCTGATGCAAGCCTCGCTGGATCAAAATCATCTGGCCGGATTAATCCTTTTGAGGGGCTGGCTTTTTTGATCTCGCAAATGAAACCGTAGTCGCCGGCATTTCGTTTGTTTTGCAAGGCTTTGATAAAGCCGCGCGGCTGATCTGCTTGGCGCGCCAGAGCTTCCAGCGTGGTTAAGGATGTTTGTCTCTTTTTTGTGACAATATGTTCAGATTTGGTGTCACATATTTCTTGAAGAATATCAGCCATCCAAAGCCCCTGTGGGTCTGGTGTTGGTGAAATTTATCCAGTTCTCCAGTGTCACACGCGTGTCACCACAGTCTATCGCTTTGCTTGCGCGGCCAATTCCGGCCTTAAAATCAGATGCAATACCTGCAACAACAAGGGCTGCGGCGGCGTTCATCAACACGATATCGCGGTATGCAGACTGTTTGCCAGCAACCAGCGCGCGGAGGGCGTCAGCGTTTTCCTTGGCGTCCCCGCCTTTAAGGTCATCCAGTGTTGAAACCGATAGGCCAACATCTTGCGGGCTAAGCTCAAACTCAGTAAATGCGCCGTTTTTTAGCTCTACAACATGGGTTTTACCCGTTGTCGTGATTTCATCCAAACCGTCAGACCCATGGACAACCCACACATGCTCACTGCCTAGTTTGGCAAGAACCTGTGCCATTGGGTGCAGCCATTTTTTGTCAAAAACCCCAAGAATCTGCCGTTTTGTCCCAGCCGGGTTTGCCAAGGGCCCGAGAAGATTAAATATGGTGCGAAGCTGTAATGACCCCCTTGCGGGTGCCACATGGCGCATGGCTTTATGATGGGCTGGCGCGAACATAAACGCGAAATTATTGGCCCGAAGGCTTGCTTCATTTTGCTCTGATGTCAGTTCCAGATTGGCGCCAAGGGCCATCAAAACGTCTGCTGAGCCTGATTTTGAAGAAACAGAGCGATTGCCGTGCTTTGCCACCGTGGCGCCTGCAGACGCTGCAACCAGAGCCGCTGCCGTTGATATATTATAGGTGCCGATACCGTCGCCGCCCGTACCGCATGTATCAACGCTGCCCTCAGGGGCCTCTAGCGGCGTTGCGCGTGCGCGTAAAACCCTTGCCCCACCAACGATTTCATCGACAGTTTCCCCGCGCAGCCTCAGCGCCATAATGAAAGCAGCCATCTGCGCCAAATCTGCTGATCCCGACATAATGATGTTAAAAGCTTCTTCTGCGCGCGCTTCGCTTAGACGTGCGCCGTCCGCCAAATCTGCAAGAATGGGCCGGAGATCAAGCATGTTTACTGGCCTTAGCCTTGCATATATTCATAAAATTTTCCAATAGCTTATGGCCGTATTCTGATGCGATACTTTCGGGGTGGAATTGAACCCCATACAGATCGTAATCCTTATGTTGAAGGCCCATTATTAAGCCGTCTTTCGTTTCTGCGGTAACAATAAGGCTGTTGGGCAAGCTGGCACGGTCAACAATAAGCGAATGATAGCGTGTTGCCAAATAAGGCGAAGGGATATCTTTAAAAATCCCTGTGCTGTTGTGGGAAATTTCACTGGTTTTACCGTGCATCACATGGGGGGCGCGCACAACAGACCCGCCAAAAACCTGACCGATAGTCTGGTGGCCAAGGCAAACACCAAGTAAAGGAATATTGCCTTTAGCCTCTTTGACTAAATCGAGGCAAATCCCGGCTTGATCTGGTGTGCAGGGCCCCGGGCTTAGGATAATCCCTAGCGGATCCTTGGCTATCACTTCGTCAGGGGTGATCTGATCATTGCGCCAAACCTCAACATCTGCACCCAATTCTTCAAGATAATGGTACAAATTGTAAGTAAAGCTGTCGTAGTTATCGATCAGGATATACATTGGGTTTGCCGTATAATTATGAACCAAGAGTGGACATTGCGTTTTTCAATCAGATTGTCAATGCCAGACACGGCTACGCCCTGCAATTAAACATATAGTGACCATTAAATTTATGCCCCATAAACCGACTAGATCCTTTTTTGAACGGCTCAATCAGTCTTTTACCGACAGCCGCTGGCAAAGCTATAAACGCTTTGCTTTGTGGGGATATGGTGTGGTGGTCACACTGGTTCTCGCGTCCATGCTGTATGTTTTAAGCCTTGATCTGCCACAGACTGAGGGTCACGGAACAGTTGTCCATCAGGCAGCGGAAAACCAAGCCGTCCTTAGAGGGAGGGAGGCTGAAAACATCTATAATAAGCCTGCAGATAGTATGTCAGCAGGTCTAGCGAAAGAGACTGTAAGCCTGCTTGACGGGGGTGCAAAACCAAATGGGGACGCAAATTTAGATAGAGACGAAAGCGCAGATAAGCGAGCAAAACCTGATAGCGAAACGTTGGCAACGCTGGCATCAAAGGACGGGTCAATCACCATACCGGTGAAAGATATTGAGGCGATCTTACCAATCCCACAGGCGTCTGAACCTGCTTGGCGCACTTATGCCGCTAATTGGACACAGAAGGGCCGAAAGCATATCGCCATTGTGATTGATGATTTAGGCCTTGATCAAGATATGAGCAAACAGCTTGCCCTTTTGGAGGGGCCGTTGACTTTGTCTTTCCTTCCGTACGCCGACGATATTAGGAGGCAAACTAAGTTGCTGCGTCAAAGAGGACACGAATTGATGGTGCATCTTCCTATGCAGCCGAAAGCCGTAACAGCTGATCCGGGGCCAAACGCACTTTTAGAGGATATTACTCCTGCTGAATTTGAACGGCGGTTGCAGTGGAATTTAGAGCGCTTCACAGGTTTTGTCGGTGTCAACAACCATATGGGCAGCGCGCTTACGGAAGATGCGGGGCTTATGGTGCGCGTGATGGTACAGTTGCGCAAGCGGGGCTATTTGTTTCTTGATAGCCTAACATCCCCAAATAGTGTTGGCTCTAGCGCAGCGCGCGCAACGGGCGTTCCCTATATTGAGCGCGATGTTTTCCTTGATAACGAGCGTAGTTTATCCGCTATTTTAGCGCAGCTTAAAAAAACTGAAGATATTGCTGCCATGCGGGGCTATGCCGTTGCAATTGGGCATCCTTACCCGGAAACCTTGAAGGCCTTGCAGTTTTGGTCAGCAAAATTAAACAGGCATACATTCAGCTTAGTGCCGGTTAGCCAGTTGGTGGCACAGCGTAGTGCGGCTGAAAAACTAGCAGAAATGAAAAAGGCGACAGGCCCTTGATGTCATGCGTTAGAGCCAGCCTAAAGCACAGGCACATTAGCCCCGATTAGATCCTGCGAAACGAAGGGCTTCTTTCGCGGCAACAACCAGGGCCCGTGCTTTTTGGTGGCACTCTTGATATTCAGATTCTGGGTCACTGTCGGCAACGACACCGGCACCGGCCTGCACATGCATTACGCCGTCTTTAACAATCGCAGTTCTAAGGACTATCGCACTATCCATTGCGCCGTTTGCGCTGAAATAACCTACGCTTCCAGCGTATGGGCCGCGGGCCTCAGTTTCTAATTCGTCGATGATTTCCATCGCTCGGATTTTAGGGGCGCCAGAGACCGTACCCGCAGGAAAACCCGCAGACAGAGCATCAATTGCATCATAACGAGGGTCTATTTCCCCGACCACGTTCGAGACGATATGCATCACATGAGAATAAAGCTCGATGGTGTTGCGCGCTGTTACTTTGACCGAGCCTTTTTGGGCCACGCGCCCCACATCATTTCGCCCTAAATCCAACAGCATCAAATGTTCGGACATTTCTTTGGGGTCTGAAAGTAGATCAGCGGCAAGACTATCGTCTTCAGCGGGGCCGTCTCCCCGTTTTCTGGTGCCTGCGATTGGGCGAATGGTCACTTCATTATCGCGCAGCCGCACAAGAATTTCAGGGCTAGAGCCAACGATCGCAAAATCCTCAAACGCGAGATGATACATGAAAGGGGATGGGTTTGTACGCCGCAAAGCGCGGTAAAGCGAAAAGGGCGGTAACTCAAAGGGCATGGAAAAGCGCTGGCTAAGAACCACCTGAAAAATATCGCCAGATAAGATGTAATCTTTGGCTTTGGCAATCATATCATGGAAGCGCTCACGCGTGGTATTGGACCGCGCCTCTTCAATTTTTGGAAGCGCAATCGACGGAACCACCGGAATGGGGGCGTCCAAGCGCTCGAGCATTGCCTCTAGCCGTTGTTGGGCCGCAGTGTATGCAGTTGCCGCATCCGTACTAGGGTCGGGCCTGACAGGCGTTACAAGTGTGATCAAGTTGGTGACACTGTCAAAAATAGCCATAATCGTGGCGCGCACAAAAATAGATGTCGCCATACCAAGCGGGTCAGGCTTGGCTGGGCCCAGGGTTTCCATCTGACGCACCATATCGTAGGCCATATAGCCTACAAGCCCAGCAGCCATTGGGGGCAGGGGATGTGGCAGGTCGATCAGGCTTTCAGCCAGAAGGCCCCTCAGAGCATCAAGGGGGGGGCCCTCTACTGTTTCATATATGTTTGCACCGCCGGTATCGGCATTTCGGCAAATGCTTGTACCGGACGGATCATTTTTCCAGATGATATCCGGGCGCAGGCCAATGATAGAATAGCGCCCCCGTGCCTCGCCGCCTTCAACAGATTCTAACAAAAAGCTGTAAGGCTCGTTCGTTGCTAATTTTAAGTAAGCGGAAACCGGCGTATCCAGATCAGCCACAAGTGTCGTTGAGACAACTTGTGGCTTTTCCAAGCGATAGCGTTTTGCAAACTCATCCATCAAACGACATCTATTGCTGTGGATTTTCAGCAAACAGGCTTTGCTGCAACACAGTGTTTATTGTGACGTCATAATTATTTAGCAAGTAGGCTTGATACTGAGCAAACACATCATTGGTCATATCGTCGTTCAGCTTTGCTTGCAGTGTGTCAACGGCAGCAGTGTTTTTCTGCGGATCGCCCGGTTTGATAGCATTCACTTTAACGACAATATAACCATTGCCGTCGTCTGCCCGGTTAAAATCAATATCATTGACACCAAGATCAAATATTAATCTGCGGATAGATGGCGACAGAGACGATGATTTATCGCCGGTACGCCCTATGTTTTTGGCGGAAAAGGATGTGATATCAAGCGCAAGCGCGATTGTTTCAGCGTCTTCTCCGGCTGCAAGCCTCGCTTTTGCGTCTTCTGCAATTTCAGATGCTTTTGCCAATTGTTGTTCTTGAACCCAAGCTTTGCGAATGTCGTCTTCAACATCCTCAAATGGCTTGTCTTGAGGCTCGGTGATCTCGGTCACATCAACAAGAAAAAAGCCTTTAGCGCTATCGCTAGGGTCTAGTGGAATGATGTCAGGGTCACCACTGCTTTCATTAGAAAAAGCTTCCTGCAAGATACGGCCTTCTGTTTCAAGGGTTACAGCAGGCTGTCCACTAGGCAGCAATCCACGGCTGTCAACGTTTGATACGCTAGCCAGCGGTAGCTTTACAATTTTGGCAATGTCAGACAATTCAGAAGCTTCGCCCATTGCGTCTGATATAGCCTTATCCATGTCATACATGCGGTCTTCAGCTTCAAACTCTTTTAGGAATGAGGTCAGTTCGTCACGCACGTCGTCCAGTGTTTTTTCCACAGCTGGGGTGATAGAGACCACTTTAAACACATTCCATCCGCCAAAGCCTTCAAGTGGCTCGCTAACACCGTTCAGCGGTAGACTGAATATCTTTGCCGCAGCATCGTCGCCGTAATCTGGAACCAATTCTGACTGCTTAAAGGTGCCGAGCTCGATTTCCTCAGCGGTGAAGGCTGATACTGAAGCGCCAGCCTCAACAAAGTCGGCCCCGGCTTGAATTGCGACCAAAAAGGCTTCAGCCGCCGCTTTGTCTGGGAAGCTTACTTGTTGCAGGCCTCGTTGTTCTGGAATGATATAATCGCGAGCACGGCTTTTATATTCTTCCTCAATTTTTTCCTCATCAAGTTCGATATCCCCCATGAACTGCTGGGGTGTTACGAGAATATAATTGTATGAGCGCCTCTGAGGTGTGCGGTACGAGCCTTTGTTGGCTTCATAATATGTCTGTAGGTCTTCTTCTGTTGGAGTTGGGATGTTGGTAATGTCCCCAGCTTTGATGTCAAATAATGTGGCATCACGCAGTTCCTGCTGCCATACATAAAGCGCTTCTGCATATTGGCGAGGCATCCTGTTTTTAGCCTCAAACGATTGTATCAGATTGCGCTGAGAGATAGTGTTGCGGATTTCGCTCATGAAAGTGTTGCGGGTCATCCCTGTTTGCTGGAGCACCTGAAGAATCATTTCCTTGCTTAGGGTTCCGTCTGGCAGAACAAACCCTTCGTATGATTCTAATTCTTTGCGCAGTAAAGTGTTACTGGCACGCAAACCAAGCTGCGATAGATGCTCAACCACAGAGCTTTCCGCTATCATTTGCTGCAAGACTTGCTGATCGAGACGCATCATCCGGATCAATTGCGGGGCCGTGTATTGAGCACCAAATTGCGCTTGCAAGGCCTGCGCTCGATTTTGAACCCGGCGGTAATAGGTTTCTGTGGAAACAGGAGTATCCCCAACAGAAGCAACCTGTTGGTTATCACTATTGAAGGCGCTGGAGCCAATACCAAAGATCGCGAACGAGCCAATTAGCACACCCAACAAAATAGTCACAAAAATGGAGTCTAAACCTCCACGTAATTTGAGCAGCATGCACCCGGCTCCCGTCGTGTTAAAATTTTTACAGCATTTGAAACAGCATTAAGCTGTTCAGGTCATATAGGGCGCGCATCATAAGCATGCAATTCGCAGGTCGCAACCAATGATATTGCAGAATTTCCCGGCTGGTGTGCGGCTATTAATTTTGCTAAGCCTTACTGACGAAAAACATATACGAAAAAAAGGTAACAATTCCCAATGCAAAAACCTCATCCACTGGTTGCTGGCAACTGGAAAATGAACGGTGTAACCGCCAGTCATGCTGAACTTGAAGCTCTGAGTACTTTATTGAAAACAGATAGCCCTGCGGAGTGTGAAGTGCTGATTTGCCCACCAGCCACGCTTATCGCATCGTCATCAAATATGGGCTTGTCCGCGATTAAAATTGGGGCGCAGGATTGCCATTCTGAGGTTTCTGGGGCTCATACCGGTGATATTTCAGCGGTGATGCTGAAGGATGCAGGTGCAGACTATGTCATTGTGGGCCATTCAGAACGCAGGGCTGATCACGACGAATCCAGTGATTTGATCAATGCAAAAACCAAAGCGGTTCATAATGCAGGCCTTAGGGCTATTGTTTGTGTGGGGGAAACCGATGCGGAGAGAGTGGCCGGCGATACCTCCACCGTTGTTCTGGGTCAGCTTTTAGTCTCACTGCCAGATAGTTGTACGTCCGAAAATACCGTGATTGGCTACGAACCTGTTTGGGCGATAGGCACAGGCAAAACCCCTACAGTTGAGGACGTGGCAGACATTCACACTGAAATTCGGACCGCCCTGACCGAGAGGTTCGGTGAGGACGGCGCTATGTTCAGGATCATCTATGGTGGCTCGGTAAAGCCATCAAACGCCAAAGAGCTTATGGCGGCTCTAAATGTGGACGGGGCTTTGGTTGGTGGTGCAAGCCTGAAGGCGACAGACTTTAATGGCATTATCGCTGCTTACAGGGCATAAATTAAGCCTTGGCAAAAGCCCCGCTATGGGATAGAAACCGCGCTTTAATTCTTGGGCAAAATTTGTATAGTCGTTTGTGAGCTATACAAAGCATGATTAGGAACCCTTCATGGAAACGATTTTCCTGACAATTCATACGATTGTAGCGATTGCCCTAGTGGCCACTATATTGCTGCAACGCTCTGAGGGCGGTGCGCTTGGCATTGGAAGTGGGTCTGGTGGCTTGATGTCTGCGCGCGGCGCTGGCGATGCGCTTACCAAAACAACCAAATGGCTGGCGATTGTCTTTTTGGCAAACGCGCTGTTTCTTGGCTGGCTTGCTGCAAACAAAACCGATGATCTGGATGCGGTAACAAGTGAGATACCGCTTGAGCAACCGGCAGAGCAAACCGACGATCAACTGCCTGATCCGCAAGACTTACCAGAGCCAGGCGAGGGATAAGAGACAGAAAAACGGGGGCCAAGTGCCTCCGTTTCTTTATTTGAGACTGTTTGTTTTATTTAGACTGTTGAGTTTTTACACACAAAGTATCTGTGTATAGTGTAATTCATTGGCATGCCTTTTGGTGGGCTGATATTTTTGGGTAAGAGGGGCGGTATGACGCGCTATATTTTCATTACTGGTGGTGTGGTTAGTTCACTAGGTAAAGGCTTACTGTCGGCGTCTCTTGGCGCTTTATTGCAAGCGCGGGGCTATTCCGTAAGGCTTCGCAAACTTGACCCCTATCTGAACGTTGACCCCGGCACCATGAGCCCATACCAACACGGTGAAGTTTATGTGACCGATGACGGTGCAGAAACAGACCTTGATTTGGGCCACTATGAGCGCTTTACCGGGGTTTCATCGCGTCAAAGCGATAATATTACGTCTGGCCGGATTTATCAGACGATCATCCAAAAAGAACGGCGCGGTGATTATTTGGGCGGCACTGTGCAGGTGATCCCTCATGTGACCGACGCTATCAAAGAATTTACACTTGCCGAGCAAGACGGTATTGATTTTATCCTGTGTGAAGTTGGCGGCACAGCCGGTGACATTGAAGCCATGCCTTTTATGGAGGCTTTGCGTCAGTTATCAATAGATTTAGGTCGGGGCCGATCGATCTTCGTGCATTTGACATTGGTGCCGTACCTTGCGGCGGCCGGTGAGCTGAAGACCAAGCCAACACAGCACAGCGTTCGTGATTTGCGCTCTATCGGTATTCAGCCTGATATACTGGTTTGTCGCTCAGAACATGCGATCCCAGATTCTGATCGCCGTAAAATGTCGCTTTATTGTAATGTGCCTGAAACCTCGGTGATTTCAGCGCTTGATGTCTCTACCATTTATGAAGTGCCTGTCTCTTACCATAAAGAGGGGCTTGATGTTGAGGTGCTGAAGGCCTTTGGTCTTGCGCACTCAAGCGAGCCAGACCTTAGCCAGTGGGAAGATATTATAGACCGCATTAAAAACCCTGAAGGTGAGGTTACAATCGCTGTTGTAGGGAAATATACTGGCTTGAAAGACGCCTATAAATCCCTGAATGAAGCCCTTGCTCACGGCGGTATAGCCAACAAAGTAAAGGTGAATATCCAGTGGTTTGAAGCCGAGGTGTTTGAACGTGAAGACGCGATTGAGCAGCTTGTTGATGTTGATGCAATCCTTGTTCCCGGTGGGTTTGGAAAGCGCGGCACCGAAGGGAAAATTGCGGCTGCAAAATTTGCGAGAGAGCGCAGCGTTCCGTATTTTGGCATCTGCCTTGGTATGCAAATGGCAACAATTGAAGCCGCTAGAAACCTAGCAGGTGTGTCCGGTGCAGGGTCTACTGAATGTGAAGAACAAACCAACCCGGTCGTAGGCCTGATAACCGAGTGGGTGCGCGAGGACGGCAGTGTAGAACAGCGCACAAGCGAAACCGATTTGGGCGGCACGATGCGGCTTGGGGCTTATCCGGCGAAACTTAAAGATGGGTCATTGGTCGCAAAAATTTACGGTAAAACTGATATCGAAGAACGTCACCGCCACCGCTATGAGGTGAATATAGGCTATGTGAAACAGCTTGAGGAGGCTGGCGTTTCTTTTTCAGGCATGTCGCCTGACGGCACTTTACCTGAAATTATGGAACTGCCTGATCATCCGTGGTTTATCGGTGTGCAGTATCACCCTGAGCTGAAATCCAAGCCATTTCAGGCACATCCTTTGTTCGCCAGCTTCATTGAGGCCGCAATCAAGCAAAGCCGACTGGTCTGATACGGTCTGGTCTTTTTAGCTTTTCTATAAAAAATTACAAAAATGGGGGCTTTCGGCCTCCATTTTGCATTCTATCTGATAAGCGGTAAAATGTGCCTCTTGTGATAAGGATTAATCCATGTTGAAAATAGTTTCCGTCATAGTGGTGATGCTTGCATTTCATTCGGCTTCGTTTGCCGCGACGCCTGAAGAAAAAAAGGCCGAAGTGCTTTTGAATGCGCAAGCTTTGGTGGAAAAGTTTGGTGGGTCAAGGGACCCGGCTTCCTTAAAAAGAATTAATAGCCAGATCGAACACAGTTGGGAAAATTATACCAAGCTTTACGGGACAAGAAACCCGCTTGCCATAAAGCTTGCTTTATTGCGGGCGCGCAGTGCAACGGCTGCAAAACAAAAAAAGCGTGTTGCTGCTAACTGGAGAACGGCAATCAAATTATTGCCAGTTCGCACTAAGGGCGCCCAGCGTTTGATTTATTATACCCAAGCTGCGAATGCCAGCGCAGATGTGCGAGACTATAAGGCGGCAGAACAATTTTTTGCTGCGGCTCAAATTTTTGCTGTTGTGCGAGGCAGTAACGCCGATAAATCCCGCCTTTATTTGCGACTTCAAGAGCTTAAAACCGCAGGTGACGGGATGGAATGGCGCCGCTTGAACGATTCACTCTTGGATATGCGCAAATTTTCTGAGAATTTTGTTATGTGGTCTATCCCACGTTTGGATGCCTTGCTTGGCGAAGCGGAAATACGTTTGGTGAGACAGCCAAATGACGACAAAGACAAGCGTATGATGCTTGGGGATTTAAAAGCCCGTATTCAATTGGTGCAAAAAGGCATGAACGGATCAGTGCCTCCTATTCAGGTTGATCGTATTCGCACGCTTTTTTATGCTCTTGAAGATAATTTTGGCCTTTAAGGCGCGGCGATACCATAAGAATATTTCCTGATATACTATATATTTATTCCATCCTTAGAGCCTTGCAGCCAAGCTGTGAAAACGGTATGTAGACTGCTTGAACCCCCTGCAGTGTCAAAAGCCCTAAGGATCTCCCCATGACAGCAATCATTGATATAATCGGCCGCGAAATTCTAGATAGCCGAGGCAATCCAACCGTTGAAGTTGACGTTCATCTTGAGGATGGAGGTTTTGGCCGGGCAGCGGTTCCTTCTGGCGCGTCCACTGGGGCTCATGAGGCCGTTGAGCTGCGGGACGGTGGAGGCCGTTACCGGGGCAAGGGTGTCTTGGGTGCGGTGGAGGCCGTAAACGGCGAGCTTTTTGACGCGCTTGTTGGCCTAGACAGTGAAGACCAGCTTGCGATTGACCAAGCCATGCGTGACCTTGACGGAACTGTGAATAAATCTCGGCTTGGGGCAAATGCCATTCTGGGCGTGTCGCTTGCAATAGCCAAAGCCAGCGCTGACAGCTTGGGCTTGCCGTTATACCGCTATCTAGGGGGGCCAAACGCGCATGTTCTGCCGGTTCCGATGATGAATATTATCAATGGCGGCGAGCACGCTGACAACCCTATTGATGTTCAAGAGTTTATGATCGTTCCCGTGAACGCAGACAGTTGCCGTGATGCCATCCGTATCGGAGCAGAAATTTTTCATGAATTAAAAGACAAGCTGCATGATGCAGGGCACAGCACGGCAGTGGGCGACGAGGGCGGTTTTGCCCCAAATCTGGCCGGCACCGAAGACGCTATTAAGTTCATCATGGCGGCCATAGAAAGCGCTGGCTACAAGGCGGGCGAAGATGTTTATTTGGCCATGGATGCCGCCGCGTCTGAATTTTATAAGGACGGCGTTTATAATCTAAAAGGTGAGGGCAAGGTGCTTGATAGCGCTGGCCTTGTGGCTTACTGGGCCGATTTGGTGGCGCGCTACCCCATCATTTCCATCGAAGACGGCATGGATGAAGACGATTGGGATGGCTGGAAACTTCTCACGGAAGCCGTTGGCGACAAAATCCAGCTTGTTGGGGATGATTTGTTTGTCACAAACCCAATACGTCTTGCTGAAGGTATTGATCGCGGCGTAGCCAATTCGATCCTTGTTAAGGTCAATCAAATCGGCACTTTGTCTGAAACAATGAAGGCTGTTGATATGGCCCACCGCGCACGGTTTACCTCGGTTATGTCCCACAGGTCTGGCGAAACAGAGGATGCCACCATCGCTGATCTGGCCGTTGCACTAAACTGTGGACAGATCAAAACCGGCTCCCTTGCGCGTTCAGACAGGCTTGCCAAATATAACCAGCTTATCCGTATCGAAGAAGAGCTTGGCGCATCAGCAGTATATGCTGGACGTTCGATCTTAAAATAACAGGTAATAGGGCAGGATATAGGCTGCGGACGTAGCCGGAAACACATGGTAGGGGTTTTAGCCGAATCGCGCTGAAATCCCTATTTTTGTGAGAAAACACATCAGTTTGCACTTGCATTGCCGATTCGATTATGAAATGATTCGAATCATGAACGGAGTCGCAAACATATCTCGCAATGTCGCGCAAGCATGGCTGACAGGTGTTTGGCTGTTTTTGATCGTTTATTTTGCCGCTTTTGCCTTTCAGGGCAATAGCAGTGTGTTTGTGCGTGATGCTCTGATCGCCCAGCAGGCTGTGCTTGAAGCTGAGGCAGAGCAAGTGGCTGCAAATCGTCAAATCCTTGAAAACAAAGTCAAAAACATGGGCGGCAAGACCATTGACCCTGATTTGCTTGAAGAACTTGTGCGGAGCAAGTTGGGTTTTGCACACCCTGATGAGATTGTGGTCTTTCTAAATTAATGCTTTTGATTAGTTAACTATAAATCAGTTAATCTAATTTTTTCTATATTTTTCAATATGTTAAATGTGGTTGCCAAAGCCCCTAAAGCGCTGTATCCATAGCAGAACGTTCCACATGTTTTGGGCACTCTGCTCACACCTTTTTTCGGAAGGCTGATATGGCACCTAAGAAATCGACAAAAAAGCCAGCTGCGTCCCCCAGACGTCGCTCGACTAAGCCCGCACTCTATAAAGCAGCTGATGATGAGTTGATTAGCTTTTATCAGCAGATGCTTCTTATCCGCCGTTTTGAGGAAAAAGCCGGGCAAATGTACGGCATGGGTTTGATCGGCGGCTTTTGCCATTTGTATATCGGACAAGAAGCCGTCGTTGTTGGAATTCAGACAGCTTTGAAGGATGGGGATAGCGTTATCACTGGCTACCGCGAGCATGGCCATATGCTAGTGGGCGGCACGGACCCTAAGGCCGTCATGGCAGAACTGACAGGCCGTAGTGGTGGCTGCTCTAGTGGCAAAGGCGGCTCGATGCACATGTTTAATCCGGAGAAAGGCTTTTACGGCGGGCACGGTATTGTTGGCGCGCAGGTTTCTTTGGGGACAGGCCTTGGTTTTGCTGCGAAATACCGCAAAACAGACAATGTATCTGTGGCCTATTTCGGGGACGGGGCCTCTAATCAGGGCCAAGTTTACGAAAGCTTTAACATGGCGCAAATCTGGGATTTACCGGTGGTCTATATCATCGAAAACAACCAATATGCCATGGGGACTTCGGTTAAACGCGCTAGCTCGGAAATTGAGTTATGCCGCAGGGGTGAAAGCTTTCGTATCCCAGGTGAGCAAGTGGACGGCATGAATGTTCTGGCTGTGCGCGCTGCGATGGATAAAGCCGTCAAATACTGCCGTGATGGGAAGGGGCCCTATATTTTAGAGATGAAAACATATCGCTACCGTGGTCATTCTATGTCTGATCCAGCGAAATATCGCTCTAAGGAAGAAGTCCAAAAAATGCGGTCCGAGCATGATGCTATTGATCAGATCAAGGCTGTCATTCTTGATCGTGGCTTGATGGACGAAGCTGATCTAAAGGCGGCTGATAAAGCTATTAAAAGCAGAGTAGCAGACGCAGCGTCTTATGCTCAGGAGTGCCCGGAACCGGCGCTTTCTGAATTATATACCAATGTGTTGGCATAAAGGGTGATTTGAAGATGGCTATTGAAATAAACATGCCCGCACTGTCGCCGACGATGGAAAAAGGCACTTTGGCAAAATGGATGGTCAAAGAGGGTGATACGGTTGAAAGCGGTGATGTTATCGCTGAAATTGAAACGGACAAGGCTACGATGGAAGTCGAGGCTGTGGACGAGGGAACGATTACACAAATCCTTGTAGCGGAAGGCACCGAAGATGTGCCTGTCGGTCAGGTTATTGCGATTTTAGTTGAGGAAGGTGAAGAAGCAGAGGCTTCGCCTGACGCTTTACCTGAGCCAACAAAGCCTGTGGTAGAGACAAAAGCATCTGCACCAGCTGATGTGCCAGCTCAGGATGTCTTTGTTGAACCAAGCGCCCCTGTGGTGGCCGTTACTCTGGCTGATCCTGCGGTTCCGCAAGGCACGGAAATGACCAATCTAACTGTGCGCGAGGCCTTGCGCGATGCGATGGCTGAAGAATTACGCCGTGATCCAGATGTGTTTGTCATGGGCGAAGAAGTGGGCGAGTATCAAGGTGCTTATAAGGTAACGCAGGGTTTACTGGATGAATTCGGGCCAGACCGTATCATTGATACACCGATTACCGAGCACGGCTTTGCTGGACTTGGCGCGGGAGCGGCCTTTGCCGGTCTGAAACCTGTTATTGAATTTATGACGTTCAATTTCGCCATGCAGGCGATCGACCATATCATCAATTCAGCGGCCAAAAGCCGCTATATGTCTGGCGGCCTTGTTTCCTGCCCGATTGTATTTCGTGGCCCGAACGGTGCGGCATCACGGGTTGGCGCGCAGCATAGCCAAAACTATGCTGCATGGTACGCTAACGTGCCGGGCTTGAAGGTTATCGCACCTTACGATGCGGCTGATTGTAAAGGCCTTCTGAAAGCTGCGATCCTTGATCCCAACCCAGTGGTGTTCCTCGAGAACGAGCTGATGTACGGCGAAAGCTTTGATGTACCTGTGCTGGATGATTATGTGCTGCCGATCGGCAAAGCCAGAATTTTCCGCGAAGGCAGCGATGTGACGCTGGTATCTTATTCAATCACAGTTGGGGAAGCCCTAAAAGCCGCCGATATGCTGGCAGAGCAGGACATTAGCGCCGAAGTGATTGATCTGCGCACTATTCGTCCACTGGATATTGAAACAGTGATTGAAAGCGTCAAGAAAACCAACCGCTGCGTTATCGCCGAAGAAGGCTGGCCGCAGTGTTCTGTTGCTAGCGATATTTCAGCGCAATTGATGGAAAAAGCGTTTGATTATCTGGATGCGCCGGTAACGCGCGTGAACAGTGTCGATGTACCGCTTCCGTATGCAGATAATCTTGAAAAAGCTGCCGTTGTAAATGCAGATAAAATTGTAACAGCTGTTAAAGCGGTTTGTTACTCTGAGTAAAGGAACCGTTATTAGACGTAGCGATCGCTATTCCTATTATTCTATTTCTTTTGCATGTTGTTATTACAGAATATTTTTAAAATTTGGCACGGCCAAGAAAAGGGTCTTTCAATGTCTATCGAAATTTTTATGCCCGCGCTTTCTCCGACAATGGAAAAAGGTACGCTTGCGAAATGGCTCGTTAAAGAGGGCGACAGTGTTGAAAACGGTGATGTGATCGCCGAGATTGAAACTGACAAAGCCACGATGGAAGTTGAAAGCATCGATGACGGCATTGTTGCCAAAATCTTTGTTGCTGAGGGCAGCGAAGATGTACCAGTAGGTGCTATCATCGCAGTTCTCGCTGAAGATGATGAGGATGTGGCTGATGTAGCCGCGCGTGCTAATGCACCAAAGGAAGCCGCAGCATCCGCTTCACAGGCGGTTGAGGCCGAACCCGTTGCTGATACTGCGACACCCGTAGCTGAGGCTGCACCCGCGCCAGTGGTTTCGTCCGCCGCAGTGGCTCCAACAACCGCTGGTCAGCGCATCAAGGCCTCGCCGCTTGCAAAGCGTATTGCGAAGCAGGCAGGGCTTGATTTAAGAACGATCACCGGGTCTGGCCCGCACGGACGCATTGTGAAACGTGATGTTGAAGGCGTAAGCGCACCGGCACCGTCTCTTGCTAGTTCTGCAGCACTTGCGAGCCCTACGGCCAAGGCTCCTGTAACCGCGCCGTCCGTCTCTGCCGCACCAGCCGCAGCACCAACTTACGGCCCGCATGATGATATTCCGTTCCGGGAAGAGCGCCTCTCTGGTATGCGCAAGGTCATAGCCAAACGCCTGACAGAATCTAAAACTACTGTACCGCATTTCTACTTAACCATAGACTGCGAACTGGATGCATTATTGGCTCAGCGTAAGATACTCAATGCTAAATTAGCGGAAAGTGGCGGGAAGCTCTCGGTAAATGATTTCATCATCCGAGCCTCTGCTTTGGCGCTCAAAAAAGTGCCCGCAGCCAACGTTCAGTATGCCGGAGACAAAATCTATTGGTATGAACGTGCCGATATTTCCGTTGCGGTTGCTATTAAAGGTGGTTTGGTTACGCCTGTGGTGCGTGGTGCTGATGCTAAGGGCCTTGCAGAGATTGCAGCGGAAGTGAAAACATTGGCAGGGAAAGCCCGTGACGGCAAACTAATGCCCGAAGATTATGCTGGTGGCACATTCTCGATCTCGAACCTTGGCATGTACGGAATCAAAGAATTCAGCGCGGTTATCAACCCACCGCAAGGGGCGATTTTAGCCATCGGCGCAGGTGAACAGCGCCCTGTCGTCAAAGACGGCGCGCTAGCCGTGGCGACTGTGATGGGCTGCACGCTATCGTGCGATCACAGGGCCATTGACGGGGCTGTTGGCGCTGAATTTTTGCAGGCCTTTAAAGGCTTTATCGAAGATCCACTGACCATGTTGCTCTGAAAAACAGATACCGGTTGCACATTTAGCCCCATTTGAAGATTGCAGGATAATATATTATGAGCACAGCATTTGACCTTATCATTGTCGGTGGCGGTCCGGGCGGGTATGTCGCCGCTATCCGCGCTTCACAGCTTGGTATGAAAGTGGCCTGCGTTGAACGGGAATTGCTTGGTGGTATTTGTTTGAATTGGGGCTGTATTCCGACCAAGGCGCTGTTGCGCTCTGCCGAGGTTTATCACCTTGCGAAAAATGCTGCGAGTTTTGGCCTTAAAATACCCACCGTTGAGTATGATTTGGACGCAATTGTAAAGCGCAGCAGGGGCGTTGCTGCTCAGATGAATGGCGGCATTGGTATGCTCTTCAAAAAGAATAAAGTTACCCACATTGAGGGCTCTGCGAAAATAAGCGGTAAAGGAAAGATAACCGTCACTGACAAGGACGGCAAAACCTCTGACTTTACAGCTGATAATATCATGATCGCAACAGGGGCCCGCGCGCGCGAACTTCCGCACTTGAAGGCTGACGGTAAACTGGTTTGGACGTATAGGCACGCTCTGGCCCCTAATGTCATGCCAAAGAAACTGCTGGTGATAGGCTCTGGCGCTATCGGGATCGAATTCGCGAGCTTTTTTAACGAGCTAGGGTCCGATGTGACGGTCGTAGAAATGATGGACCGAGTTTTGCCTGTAGAAGATGAAGACATTTCGAAGTTCGCTGCTAAGTCTTTTAAAAAGCAAGGGCTTACACTGAAAACAAATGCATCGGTTACGGAATTACGGCACGGCAAGAATACTGTCACATGTGTTGTTGAACAAAAGGGAAAACGCGAAGAAATTACCGTTGACCGCGTTATTATGGCGATCGGCATCACTGGCAATACCGAAAATATAGGGCTAGAAGCCGCCGGTGTAAAAACAGACCGAGGCCATATTGTAACCGATGAATGGGGCTTTACCGGCATTGACGGTATTTGGGCTATTGGCGATGTTACTGGCCCACCGTGGCTTGCACACAAAGCTTCCCATGAAGGTGTTATCGCGGTTGAAAAAATCGCAGGGCTGAAGGATCTGCACCCGATGGACAAGGGCAACATACCGGGATGTACATATTGTCGCCCGCAAGTGGCCTCTGTTGGCTTAACCGAAGCCAAAGCCATTGAACAAGGACACGAAGTTCGTGTCGGCAAGTTCCCCTTCATTGGGAATGGCAAAGCCGTTGCCCTTGGAGAGGCCGAAGGCATGGTTAAAACTGTGTTTGATAAGAAAACAGGCGAGTTGCTGGGTGCTCATATGGTGGGTGCCGAAGTGACAGAGATGATCCAAGGCTATACGTTAGGGCGCACCCTTGAAACAACAGAGCAAGAATTGATGCACACTGTTTTCCCACACCCTACACTTTCTGAAATGATGCACGAAAGTGTTTTGGATGCTTACGGCAAAGCTATTCACATATAGCTTTGCAAACACTATATGCTAGAGCCCGGTGTGGGCTTCAATGAATTGAATGTAGGATTATGAACAAAGTGGAAAAATCACTACAAGTTCAGCGCAAGCCAAGCTGGATAAGGGTTAAAGCCCCGATTAGTAAAGAATATGGTGTAACAAGAAAGCTTATGCGCGACAAAGGCTTGCACACTGTATGCGAGGAAGCTGCCTGCCCGAATATTGGCGAATGTTGGTCAAAAAAGCACGCGACAGTGATGATCTTAGGGGATACATGCACACGCGCCTGCGCTTTTTGTAATATCAAAACCGGCCGCCCTTTGGCTGTTGACCCTCTAGAGCCGATGAATACCGCACATGCTTGTGCAGGGATGGGGCTAAAGCATATTGTTATCACGTCGGTTGACCGGGATGATCTGGACGACGGCGGCGCGGATCAGTTTATCAAGGTGATCAAAGCCATTCGTGAGGTTAGTCCAGAAACAACTATTGAAATTCTGACACCTGACTTTAGAAACAAACCCGGTTCCATTGAAAAGGTTGCGGAGGCCAGACCCGACGTCTTTAATCATAATCTGGAGACGGTTCCGCGCCTTTATCCTAAAATCCGTCCGGGTGCGCGCTATTATCAATCTCTGCGACTTTTGGACACTGTAAAGCGCGTTGATCCAAGCATTTTCACCAAATCAGGCATTATGGTTGGCTTCGGTGAGGCGCGTCTTGAAATTAGTCAGGTTATGGATGATATGCGTATGGCTGACATTGATTTTATGACGATCGGGCAGTATTTGCAGCCAACCCCGCGCCACGCACGCGTTGAACGCTTTGCCACACCTGACGAATTTAAAACCTACGAGCGTATGGGCAAAGGCAAGGGCTTTTTGCAAATATCGGCGTCTCCATTGACGCGGTCGAGCTACCATGCGGGGGATGATTTTGCTAAATTGCGGGCCGCACGTGAAAAGAAAAACAAAGCATCACAAAAATAGTAGCTAGAGCGACTGAAGGGCCTCACTGGACGTGCATAAATTTTCAGAGAAAAAAGCTTTTCCCTACAGCGCAGAACAAGTTTTTGATCTGGTTGCTGATGTTGGCAAATATCCAGAGTTTTTACCGTGGTGCGTTGGCGCTCGGATTAAAAACCGTGTGGATACTGGCTTTGACGCTGATGTTCTGATCGGCTTTAAGCTATTTCGAGAGACCTTTACATCGAGGGTGCGGCTAAACAAAGGTCGTTCAGTTGATGTGGACTATATCAAAGGCCCGATGAAACGCCTTTATAATCACTGGATATTTGAAGATCAGCCGGATGGCGGTTGCCTTGTCGATTTTGAAGTCGATTTCGAGTTTAAAAGTAAGATGCTTGAAGACATGATTGGCCCATTATTTGAAAAGGCTTGCCATAAAATGATGGCAGCTTTTGAGGATAGGGCAGAATGTCTTTATGGATCAAAGCGCTAGGAGGCAATTGCCTCTAACATCAAAGACAGGGCCGTTGTAACGGCTTGTTCTCGAACGGTGTCGCGGTCCATGTCTAAGAAAGTCTTTTTAACGGCAATCGGTGCGTCGCCAAGTTGTGCGATACCAAAGAAAACCGTGCCGACAGGTTTTTCATCACTGCCGCCGCCCGGTCCTGCAATACCGCTGATGGAGACAGCAATATCTGCCCTAGAGTTGGCAAGCGCACCGTATGCCATTTCTTTGACAATGCCTTCAGAGACAGCCCCCAAGCGATCCAGGGATTTGGCGCTGACGCCCAGCATGTCTTGTTTTGCTTCATTTGTATAGGTAACAAAGCCACAGTCAACCACGTCTGAGGCTCCGGCAATGCTGGTTAGGGCCGAGGCCACCAAGCCGCCTGTGCACGATTCTGCTGTGGCTATCATAAACCCACGTTGCCGTGCAGCCTCAAGCAAACTTCCTGCTAGTAAAGTGATGTCGTCACTGAATTTCATGGTTAAAACTAGTGCAACTATGACAAAAGCTGCAAGTTTTTTCGCATCAACAGGCTGCTACGGCACATACTGTATGTATATGAGCAGTAAAATTGCAGCAAAAATGCCTGCGACGAGATCATCGACCATCACACCCAATCCACCAGATAGATGTTTGTCAATGAAGCCTATCGGCCACGGTTTTATAATGTCAAACACTCTGAACAGGGCGAAGCTGAGTATAATTTCACCAAATCCGTAAGGAAAGAATGCAAGCGGCAGCACCGCTAGCCATTGCCCTGCGACCTCGTCAATGACAATTTCTGGGGCGTCATGAATGCCAGAGGCTTTTTCAATTGATCCGATAGCAGCGATCGATATGAGGCTAACAAATACGGCGCCAAAAAACAGCGACCATGCCGCAAAGGGAAGTTGCAAAAGCGCTACGGCTAAACCGATGCCGAGCAATGATCCCCATGTACCAGGGGCAGGGCGCAACAAGCCGGCCCCAAATCCAACCGACCACCAAAATGCGAGGCTTTTATGGCGGCCTTCCCAGTTCTTTATAGATTGTTTTGCCACGGGTGGCTCCCTCGATCTGCGTTGAACGATCTTTGCTATGCGTTGAACTATATTTTTTAGTTAAAGTGGTAAGCGCACCGTAGCCGTAGCCTGTGCTGCAATGCCTTCACCCCGCCCGGTGAAGCCTAGCTTTTCAGTTGTGGTTGCCTGAATGCTAACCCTCGAGACATCTATCCCTAAAATCCGCGCAACATTCGCCTGCATTTCTTTTGAAAAGGGTCCAATTTTGGGCAGTTCACAAATGATGCAAATTGTCACGTTTGCAATAATCCCGTTCATGTTCCGGATAATCTCAGAGGCCTTGGTGATAAATATATCACTTTGAATATCCTTCCACTTTTCTTCATTTGGTGGAAAGTGTAAGCCTATGTCACCGGCCGCTACTGACGATAACAAAGCATCGGTTAAAGCATGTAAAGCCACGTCAGCATCTGAATGGCCCTTTAGAGTTTTATCAAACGGAACTTTTATGCCGCATAAGACAACATGATCACCCGTTTCAAAACGGTGAACATCATATCCTGACCCAGTGCGAATATCTAAGGCCGCGTTCATAAGCCACCGTTCGGCTTTTTTGAAGTCCTCACTATGCGTTACCTTGAAATTAGTGTTACTGCCGGCTGATATCACAACCGAGTGCCCGGTATATTCCATAACTGCAGCATCATCGGTTAGGTTAGCTGTTGGTTGTTTAATCTGAACGCTTCGGTGTGCCGAAACAAGGGCGCCAAAATTAAAAGCCTGAGGCGTTTGCACAGCAAATAACCCCTCGCGGTCAATTGTGTTTTGAACGGTTCCTTCTCGAACTAATTTCAATGTGTCAACTACTCCAACGCCCGGAATAACCGCCATTGCGCCGTCTTGTAATCGTGATAAAAGCCCGTCGATTATGGGCTGGTCAACAAATGGCCGGGCGGCATCATGAACGAGGACATGCTCAGGCGAAAGCGGAAGCAGCGCCTCTAAACCGTTGAAAACACTTGCCTGACGCGTCTCAGCCCCTGTTACAGGCGGCAGTAAACTAAGGCCTTGTGTCGCCTCTTGATACAAAGCCGTGTCATCCCTGTGTATCACAACCTGAAACGCGGCTGTCGGCAGGCACTTTAACAGAGCATCAAGAGTTCTACGCAACAACGAAACTCCGGCAATTTTACGGTATTGCTTGGGAATGCCGTCTCCTGCACGGCTACCGCGCCCGGCGGCTACAATTATAACAGCGATATTCGTCACTTAGTCATCCTTATTTGAAAGGTCATAAATATCAAAGGAACCACCAAACATGGGCAGGCTTAATCAGGGTCTAGATTTTCATCAAGACTTCTGCCATAAGCAGTGCCTAATTATTAGGCAGTCTTTAGTCTGGATGAGTAACTATGGCTTTTAACATTGGTCCTGTGGAAATTAAAGACCCAGTATTTCTGGCCCCTATGTGCGGCGTCAGTGATATGCCGTTTCGCCGTTTGGTCAAGGGGTACGGTGTTGGTTTAGTGGTCTCAGAGATGATTGCCTCTGAAGCCATGATACGGGCCTCGCGCAAATGTATGAAAATGGCAACAAATTGCGCCGATGAGTTCCCCATGTCAGTTCAACTCGCGGGCTGTGAAGCCTCTAAAATGGCGGAGGCCGCACGTTTAAACGAAGACAGAGGCGCCGCAATCATTGATATCAATATGGGTTGCCCGGTCAAAAAAGTTGTCAATGGGCATGCCGGCTCAAGCTTGATGCGGGATTTAGACATGGCTGGCGAGCTAATCGCGGCCACGGTGAACGCGGTTTCATTGCCTGTGACGCTCAAAATGCGGCTTGGTTGGGATGATAACAGCTTTAATGCGCCGGAATTGGCAAAAATTGCTCAAGAGGCTGGCATTAAGATGGTTGTCGTCCACGGGCGCACACGCTGCCAAATGTATAAAGGCCATGCGGATTGGGAAAAAGTTGGCATTGTAAAAGACGCCGTTGACATTCCGGTTATCGTGAACGGAGATGTCAATTGCTTGGACGATGTGTCACAAGCACTGGCACAGTCAGGCGCTGACGGCGTGATGATTGGGCGGGGTAGCTACGGTAAGCCGTGGTTTCCAGCGCAGGCTATTCACTTCCTTAAAACAGGCGAGCGCATAGCAGATCCATCCTTAGAAGAGCAGCTTGCGACGATTTTGGCGCATTATGATGCCATGCTAAGTCATTACGGCAATACTACGGGGGTTAGGATCGCTAGAAAACATCTTGGTTGGTATACAAAAGGCATTCACGGCTCGGCTGAGTTTCGTCACCATATTAACCGCCTTGATGACCCTGATCAGGTAAAGCACGATATCAAAGAGTTTTTCTTGCCGCTGTGTGATCAGGCCGCAGCCTAATGTCGTCTAAGCAGCCACATTTGGATGCTGACCTTTCTCATGAGGTTTTACACAGCCTTTATCAGGCAATTCTTTTAATTTCGCCTGACAATACCATCACCGCGCTGTTTGCTCACAGCGAAGCGATCTTTGAGCAAAGCCGGGAAAGCCTGATCGGCTCTCCGGTTAGTACACTGCGCGGTGTTGGCTATGCTGCGATTGATTTGATTGAGCGATCCCGCAGCGAAGGCACACCTCTTAACAGCTATGACGTGGCTTGCCTACCGCCCATTGGTGACATTGAACTGATGGACCTACACGCCCATCCACACAGCGTGGCTGGTGAAATATTGCTCTCAGTCCAGCCCCGGCGCATCACTGCATTTTTGGAAAAAAAAGATGAAATGGAAGCCGCCGCGCGTTCGGTGAGTGGTTTGGCGTCCATGTTGGCGCACGAGATTAAAAATCCGTTGTCAGGTATTCGGGGGGCCGCGCAGTTGATGGGGCGTGCGCTTGATGACCAAAGCATCCGTTTACCTCAGCTTATATGCAAAGAAGTGGACCGGATTAAATCGCTGGTTGATGAATTGGAAACTTTCAGCAATCCATCCGAACAGATATTAGACGCGGTGAATATTCATGAAGTTTTGGATCATGTCCTGAACGTTACTGTTGCTGGATTTGGGGCGAAAACCACTATAAGGCCACGGTTTGACCCCTCTTTACCCGCTGTTCACGGCAATTATGACCGGTTAATCCAGATATTTCTTAATCTGATTAAAAATGCTGTTGAGGCCGCCGGACCTGAAGCGGATATTACTGTCACAACTGCATACCGGCATGGGATTTGGTTTAAAGGCTATACTGGCGCTCGCTACCGATTGCCAATTGAGATCACTGTGCATGATAATGGCCCTGGCATCCCTGACGAATTGAAAAGTCACCTATTTGACCCGTTTGTAAGCGGAAAAGAAGGCGGAACAGGGCTTGGTCTTGCTCTAGTGGCGCGGTTTGTTAGCGAAATGGGGGGCACTGTGACCTGTGATAATCACGCAAAAGGGGGCGCCGTATTTAAGGTGCAACTTATGCTACACGAGGATGTTCAGCCATGAGCAGAAGCAAACCCACTATCATTGTTGCTGACGACGACATGACAATCAGGGTCGTTGTTGGTGAGGCCTTGCGTCAAGAAGGCTTTATGGTCATCGAAGCAGAAGACCTTCCCGAACTGGAAAGGCTAGTCCTTGGCGGCCAAGGGGACGCTGTGATCTCTGATGTGATGATGCCAAGCGGAAACAGCCTTGAAATGCTGCCTGGCCTCCTAGCATCTCGCCCTGATATGCCGATCATTATCATGAGCGCCCAAAATACACTTTCAACCGCGATGGAAGCCGCAAATCAGGGGGCTTTTGATTATCTTCCCAAGCCATTCGATATAGATCAACTGGTTTCAATTGTCAGAAAGGCCGTGCGCAAAACGCCCTCGGCGCCGTCTGATACATTGGAAAAGGATGAAAATTTTCTTATCGGTCGTTCACCCGCTATGCAGGATATTTACCGCGCTATGGCAAGGATAGCGCAGACCGACCTAACGGTGATGGTTATTGGGGAAAGTGGGACCGGCAAAGAACTTGTTGCGCGCGCCATTCATGCACATGGACCACGCAAAGATAACCCCTTTGTTCCGGTTAATATGGCGGCAATCCCTAAAGAATTGATCGAGAGCGAATTGTTTGGCCATGAACGCGGAGCCTTTACCGGAGCAGAAACACGCACATTAGGCAGATTTGGACAAGCTAAGGGCGGAACACTGTTTTTGGACGAAATCGGGGATATGCCACTTGAGGCCCAAACGCGGCTTTTGCGGGTACTCCAAGAAGGCGAATACCGCACAGTCGGCGGGCAGGCGATGATTAAAACCAACGTTCGTATTGTTGCTGCTACCAATAAAAATCTACGCTCTATGGTAAAAAATGGTGAATTCCGCGAGGACTTGTTCTTCCGTCTTAATGTTGTGCCTTTGAACATCCCACCGCTTAGGGACCGGGTGGAAGATGTGCCTGACCTAGCAGAACATTTCCTTCAAAAGGCAGTTGAAACTGGCTTGCCTTACAAGGCTTTAACCAAAAGTGCTAAGAAAACACTTCAATCCTTTGATTGGCCCGGAAATGTGCGTGAATTAGAAAATTTATTGCACCGGATTTGTGCCCTTCATCCGGGGAACGAGATTTCCGGGGCCGTGGTTAAGCAAGAATTTGATCGCTCGACATCTGATCAGGCGGGTGGGCCGATGAGCATTATGGCGAACGTGACAGGCGGCAATTTATCTCAAACCGTAAGGCTGCATTTGGATCAATATTTTGATTATCATGATGACGGCTTGCCGCCGCCTGGGCTGTATCACCGCATCTTACGGGAAATCGAACGGCCGCTTATTCAAAAAGTATTACAAGTGACAGGTGGGAATCAGCTGAAAACTGCGGATATGTTGGGCTTGAACCGCAACACTTTACGCAAAAAGATCAAAGAATTAGAGATATCCGTAGCCGTTAAAAACTAATACCAAGCCGTTCCATCTTATCTTTACTGGGCAAAAAAAGAGTAAACGCCATACAGGCTTCGCCCTAAAATTGGCTGGGCGTAGGTATGATCGTTTGGGCACAGGTATGATCGTTGGAGTTTTATTCGGGTGATTTTTTGACCTAAAAATCGGCTTTTTTCTAAAAATTTTGCTCTTTGCTTGTGATATTTCTGGAACTATTGTTGTAAATATGCATCATGGCGACATGACGAATAAATCGGCATCTCAGCATGATCCCATATTACGGTCTGCACCGAAACTTCCCAGTAGGCGCTTAGTGCGCTTTATGCTTTGGGCAAGGCGGCTTAAATTGGCTGGCCGCATAGAAATTCTACTGTCTGTTCTTGCCGTTATTTCTGCCATTGCAACCTATATTGCCATGTCTCAAAAAGATGCGCCTTTCGATGTGGTGTCCGGCAAAACCATGCGGGTTTTACTCGGGATTAACCTCGCACTTTTGCTTGCTCTTGGTGTTGCCATTGGCCGATGGTTTGTGCGTCTTTGGGTTTCGCGCAAGGGTATGGAGGCAGGATCTCGGTTGCATACGAAGGTCACAGGGTTTTTCATCCTGATTGCCATTGTTCCCCCGATTATCATGACCGTTTTTTCAGTGCTATTTCTGGAATATGGTATTCAGGCATGGTTTAGCGAAAAAGTAAGGTTTGCGCTTAATAACTCGCTTGAGGTGGCTGAAACATATATTTTAGAGCACCGCTCTAATATTGAAAAAGATATGCTCCAAATTGCTGGCGCCTATAATCAGTTATCACCGTTTCAACAGCGCGATCCGGCAGAATTACAGCGTTTGGCTGATTTTGCTCTGAGTGCAAGATTACTCAATGAAGTGATGGTGATTGAAGAACAAGGCAGTGGCGGCAAAATCGTCGCACGCGCTCAGGAAGATATGAACTTGGGCACGTCTGGTTTTGACGGGGCACTGATTGAAAGAGTGCGTGCGGGCCAGACGGTCATAACCTCTGATTTCACCAATAATAAAGTGATTGGTCTTATTCGTTTAACGTCCTTTTTTAAGCCGAGTTATCTTTATGTATCGCACGATTTAAGCCCGAATGTTCTCACTTACTTAAATTCCACACGCACAGCCGTTGATGATTACAGAAACCTCGAAGGGAAACGAGGGGAAATTCAATTACAGTTTAATGTTATCTTTATCATCATCGCCTTGCTGATTTTAATGGCCGCTATTTGGGTCGGGCTTTGGTTTTCAAGCCGTTTGGTGACACCGCTGTCTAATTTGGTGGATGCCGCTGAACGTGTAGGGCAGGGGGACTATCAAGCCCGAGTGCCAGTTGTCCCCACAAGTGATGAAGTTGGCACTCTTAGCCGGGCCTTTAACCGCATGACAGACCAACTCTCAGAGCACCAACGCGACCTTGTCGCTGCCAATAACGAATTGGACGAACGGCGCCGTTTCTTGGAAGAAGTGCTTGAAGGGGTGTCTGCTGGTGTGATTGGCCTTCAAAATGATGGCACCGTGTTTCTGCCCAATAGCTCCGCAAGCAGTTTGCTGGGTATCAGCTTTGAGGCCTTGATAGGGCACAGGCTTGATGAGGTTGTGCCCGAATTTGCTGATCTTTTGCGCCAAGCCGAGGAAACAGAGGGCGGTGAAGCCAAAGCGCAGGTTCAAATTGACGTTGGCGGAGAGAATTTAACTTTGATGGTGAGGGTGATTGCCGAACGGTCGGGTGACGGCGCTATTAGCGGGTATGTGGTGACGTTTGATGATCTTAGTGAACAGCTTGCTGATCAGCGCACGGCGGCTTGGGCTGATGTGGCGCGGCGCATTGCACACGAAATTAAGAACCCTTTAACGCCAATCCAACTGTCCGCAGAACGCCTCAAGCGCAAATATGCCAAGGATATTGTTAACGATCCAGGGGTCTTTACCCAGTGTACAGATACAATCATTCGGCAGGTTGGCGATTTACGCCGCATGGTAAATGAATTCTCGTCTTTTGCGCGTATGCCAGCCCCTATGTTAAAGCCCACCGACATGCATGATATGGTGAAACAAGCCGTGTTCTTGCAAGATGTCGCGGCCCCTAATGTTCAGTTTTCAACCATATTTGATGGTGATATTGATGAAATTCCCTGTGATGGACGCTTGGTCGGGCAGGCTTTAACCAATATTTTAAAAAATGCCGTTGAATCTGTTTCCTCAAGGTTGGAACAAGACGCGCAGCATGAAACAGACACCATAGAGCCAGGTTTTATTCGGGTGCGGGTGTCACAGGATGCCGAGCGCACACTAATATCTATTGAAGATAACGGGCTTGGCTTGCCTCAAGAGCAAAAAGATCGATTGATGGAACCTTATGTTACAACACGCGTGAAGGGCACCGGCCTTGGTCTCGCCATTGTTCGCCGTATTATGGAAGAACACGGCGGCACAGTGCGCATCGCTGACAGGGCCCCTATCGGGGCGCGGGCGATCCTCGCTTTTTCCCATACGGCTTTGGAAAAGCGTGCTCAGAAGGCAAAAGACGGTCAAGAAGGATCGGCGGCAGCAGAATGAAACAGCGAAACCTATCTACATTTGATAATTTCAAGGAGAACTCCTAAATGGCTCTTGATATACTGATCATTGATGACGAAGCCGATATTAGGGACTTAATCGCAGGCATCTTGGAAGATGATGGGTATAGCGCTCGCACGGCCCATGATAGTGATAGCGGCTTGGCGCAAATTGAAGCCCGCCTTCCGTCCTTACTTATCCTAGATATATGGTTGCAGGGCAGCAAACTTGATGGCCTTGAAATTCTGGAGCTGGTCAAGTCTCGCCACAAGGATTTGCCAGTGATCATAATATCGGGGCACGGCAATATCGAAACCGCTGTCGCGGCCATCAAAAAGGGTGCGTATGATTTTATCGAAAAACCTTTTGAGGCTGACCATCTGATTTTAACGGTTGAAAGAGCGACCGAGGCCGATAAATTGCGGCGAGAAAATCAAGAATTGAGACAAAAAGCAGCCATTGCCGTTGATCTTACTGGCCGGTCAGCTGCGATTAACCAGTTGAGACAAAATATCGAAAAAGTTGCGGCCACAAACAGCCGAATTCTTATCCATGGTCCCTCTGGATCAGGGAAAGAGGTTGCGGCGCGGCAAATACATGCGCGCTCGCACCGGTCGCGCGGGTCTATTATTGTGGTCAGTGCTGCATCGATGGAACCGCACCGTATGGAGCAAGAGCTTTTTGGTGTCGAGCAAAATGGCGGGGTGGTGAAGACCGGGCTTTTTGAGCGCGCACATGGTGGCACACTCTTTATCGACGAAGTGGCGGATATGCCTCTGCCAACGCAGGGGAAAATCCTGCGGGTTCTCACCGACCAAGCCTTTGAACGTGTTGGCGGTAACAGCGGTGTTAACGTTGATGTGCGCGTGATTTCCGCAACCGCCAAGGACCTTTTGGCCGAGATTGAAGCCGGGCGCTTTCGTGAAGACCTTTATCACCGCCTGAATGTGGTTCCGCTATCAATGGCATCGCTTGCAGAGCGCAGGGAAGATATTCCGTTGCTGGCGCAGTATTTCTTGGAAACTCTGTCGCAAGCTACAAATCGTCCGATGGTTAAGCTGGCAGATGATGCCATAGCAGCCTTGCAGTCCTATGAATGGCCCGGAAATGTTCGGCAGCTAAAAAATATCATGGAACGCATCATTATTATGGGCACGGGGGATGACGAGACCGAAATCACGGCGGCGCACCTTCCTCAGGAAATTAAGATGGGCGCGAACGATTTGTTGCACTCTGATAATGATAACGCCATTATGACCACACCTCTACGCGAGGCACGAGAATCTTTTGAAAGGGAATATCTTAAAGTTCAAATCAATCGATTTGGCGGGAATATATCGCGCACTGCGGCTTTCATCGGGATGGAGCGCTCTGCTTTGCACCGCAAATTAAAGTCACTAGGGCTTTCGAACATTAATAAAACAACGGAAACCTGCTAGGCATTTTGGGCCAAATTCACTTTAAGGTATGGATGATTTATGAAAGTAATAGTCTGCGGTGCGGGCCAGGTTGGTTTCAATATCGCCAAGCATCTAGCCGATCAAAATAACGATGTGACGGTCATCGACCGTTCAAAAAGCTTGATCCGTAAAATCAGCGAGTCCTTGGATGTGCAAGCTGTTGTTGGCCATGCGTCTGATCCTAGCATGTTGAATAAGGTCGGCGCGGCTGACGCTGAAATGCTGGTGGCTGTCACACAGTCCGATGAGGTCAATATGGTTGCGTGTCAAGTTGCGCATTCGTTGTTCAGTATGCCAACAAAAGTGGCACGCATACGCAACCAAGCCTATCTTAAAAAAGGCTGGCGCGACCTGTTTTCACGCGAGAATATGCCCATTGACGTTATTATTTCACCCGAACTAGAGGTGGCCCACGCCCTTGCCCGCCGCCTTGAAGTGCCGGGCGCGTTGAATATGGTGCCTTTCATTGGCGGCAAAGTGCGCATGATAGGGCTTCTTTTGGACGAAGATTGCCCGGTCTTACATACGCCGCTACGCCAACTTACGGAATTATTTCCAAACCTGCACACAATCGTAACCTCCGTATTCCGGGCAGGGCGGTTGTTTGTGCCGCGCTCTGATGATCAGCTTCAGGCTGGCGACGCAATCTATATTGCCGTTGAGACAGAAACCACAGAACGCGCCATGGCTGTGTTTGGGCACGAAGAAAAAACCGCGCACCGCATTGTTATTGTTGGCGGCGGCAATATTGGCTATTCGCTTGCGTCCTTGCTGGAAAAAAGCGGCAGCACCGCCAACCTTAAAATTATTGAAATGAAGAAAGATCGCGCAGCTTGGCTTGCTGAACGGCTTGAGAAAACGATTGTTATAAACGGTGACGCGCTGAACCGCGAAATTTTGGCTGAAGCCAATATCGAACAAACAGATACGATTGTCTCGGTGGCCGATGATGATGAGGTCAATATTCTATCTTCGCTATTGGCCAAGCAGCAGGGCTGCTCACGGGCAATCACTTTGATGAACAACCCCATATACGGTAGTTTGGTAGGCAGTATCGGCATTGATGTCGCACTTGACCCTCGTGAAACCACGGTATCTTCTATTGTGCGCCATATCAGACGTGGGCGCATCCGCGATCTCTACAGCCTTTTTGAAGGGCAGGCTGAGATCATCGAGGCCGAAATATTAGACGGCTCTGAAGTGGCAGGCAAAACGGTTGGCGATCTGCGCCTGCACGGGGATGTTAAGTTTGGCATGGTGGTTCGGGACGGTGAAACCATTGTACCACATTCAGACACCTTATTAAAAGACGGTGACCGCGTGGTTATTCTTGCCATGAGAAATTCGGTCAAAAAGATTGAGCAGTTATTTTCGGCACGGGCTGACATCTTTTAAGGACAGACCTTAGCTAGGACCGCATATGTGGCGAAACAGGCTTTTTTATCTTATTGGCTGCTGGATTTTAATTCTTGTGGCCTTGATGCTTGTGCCTCTGGTTACGGCTATGGTGCTCGGCGAAAAACAGTCCTTTCACAGCCTTTTTTCCTCCATCCTTCTTACAGGGCTTATTGGCGGCTCTTTGTTCCTTGGGTTTCGATCAACCGCGACAGTGCGTACGCCTCGCTTAACCTTGTTGTTACCCATATGCGGAACTCTAGCCCTTAGCGTTGTTGCCGGTTTGCCGTTTTTCTTTTTAATGCCGGAAAATGGGCTATGGCCCGCCATTTACGAAGGCACATCGTTGGTAACAACCAATGGATCAAGTGCATATGAAGGATCATTTGATAGCTTGATCGCCATATCCCTGTGGAGGGCAATCGCTGCGTGGGCTGGTGGTTTTTTCGCAATTTGCATTGCCTTGTCGTTTTTAACGGCAATGAATATTGGCGCTAGACAGCTTCACCAGTCGCCGTTGCCTTACGGAGATAGTGAAGTGGGCTACCCACGTTTGCGGTCAACCGCAATTGCGCTTTATCCGGTTTATAGTGCGGTAACGGCGCTATGCTGCCTTTTATTGTGGTTAAGCGGTCTAACAGCCTTTGAATCCTTAACCCTCGGCATGGCAACGATAAGCTCGACCGGGCTTTTTGAAAATTACGGCAACGGCATTACGGGGATATGGACACAGATTGTGCTGGTGGCTTTTATGTTCATCAGTATCATGAATTGGGATCTGCATTATGCACGCTTTAGAAAACGGCGCATAGGGGTAGGCCACGATATAGAGTTTTCCGGTGTGTTAGCCGTGGTTGTTAGTATGGTCGTATTACTCGGCCTTTTAACCTACACACTAGACATAAAAAGCCTGTGGCACAGTGTGTTTGCCGTCGTTTCCGCTGTTTCAACAACGGGCATTGTTCCGGCTGATTATTTAGAGGGCACAGGCCAGCACTTGACGGCAGGTATTGTTCTGATGCTTGGTGCGGGCGTTGGGGGCAGCTTAGTCAGCGCTGGCGGAGGCCTAAAGCAGTTGCGTGTGTATATTATATACCGCACTGGCCGAGCAGAAATTGACCGGCTTGCACACCCGCACAGCCTCAGCGACATATCTATTGACGGCGCTACCATACAGAAACGTGACATTGAGGCTGTATGGCTGCTTCTTGGCAGTTTTGTCTTGGTCTTGGTCATTGGCTCTTTGTCACTTGCGGTCTTGGGAGTGCATTTTCAAGATGCCCTGTCCATGTCCTTTACGGCCCTGACGCTTTCTGGCCCCCTTATTACAATTTCTGACCCCATGTTTGGTGGATATGTGGGCTTGCGGGATGCGGACTATTCTATTCTTACAGTCTTGATGTTAGTGGGGCGGGTTGAAACATCGTTGTTGTTTGCGCTGTTCGCCAGATCACTTTGGCGCGGTTAAACGCACAATGCCTGTTGACCACGGCTAAAAAACTTTTACATATAGACACGCAGCCTGCGTTCACTGTGTTAGGGGTCAGGCCCTAATTTACGGTTTTATGCGCATACGCATGCCCATGTGGGCCACGAACTAGAAAAATTAGAAAAGAAAAGTACGGACAATCCATGTCAGAAAAAAATCAAAACCTTCAGGATGTCTTTTTAAACGCGGTTCGCAAAACCAAAACACCCGTTACCGTGTTTTTGGTTAACGGCGTTAAACTTCAGGGCGTCATCACTTGGTTCGACAATTTTTGCGTTCTGTTGCGCCGGGACGGACAATCTCAACTTGTTTATAAACATGCAATTTCAACAGTGATGCCTTCAGGCCCAGTTCAATTGTTTGAGCCTGAAAAGGAAGGCATCGAGGACTAAGCATTGACAGACCGAAAAGACCAAGATCGCTCGGCTGAACATCAGCCGGGTGGCGGCTGGTCTACGGACGGGCTTGGGTATCTTCAAAATAAAATTGAACGCCAGCGTGTATTTGTCTTTCATCCTTATGTAAAGGCTGAGAAACCCACAGGGCTGTTTCGGTCACCCCAATCTAGGCTTGAAGAAGCGGTAGGTCTTGCCCAAGCGATCAGGATTGATCTTGTCGGCGGTGAGCTTGTCCCGCTTCGGACGATCAAACCGGCTACATATCTGGGGCAGGGCAAGCTGGATGAGATCAAAGCACAGGTCAAAGAACAAGAGCTGGACCTTTTGGTCTTTGACTGTGAACTTACGCCCATTCAGCAACGCAACCTTGAGCGCGCGCTAAAAGTAAAGGTGATTGACCGGACTGCCCTAATCCTTGAGATTTTCGGTGACCGTGCCAGTACCAAAGAGGGCGAGCTTCAAGTTGAACTTGCACATTTGGTATATCAGCGCAGCCGATTGGTTCGGTCATGGACCCATTTGGAACGTCAACGTGGGGGCTCTGGCTTTCTTGGTGGCCCCGGTGAAAGCCAGATAGAATCTGACCGTCGCATCATCGCTGACCGTATCGTGCGTATTAAAAAACAGTTAGAAGCTGTTTCTCGGACACGGACACTACACCGAGCCAGACGGCAAAAAGCGCCGTATCCAATCATCGCGTTGGTTGGCTATACAAATGCTGGAAAGTCTACTCTTTTCAACTGGTTAACAAATGCTGATGTCATGGCCGAGGATATGCTATTCGCAACTCTCGACCCAACGCTGCGGTCAATAGATTTGCCAAGCGGTCGCAAAGTTATTCTGTCTGATACTGTTGGGTTTATTTCTGAATTGCCCACCATGCTGATTGCGGCCTTTCGGGCGACCCTTGAAGAAGTCTTAGAAGCGGATGTGATTGTTCATGTTCGTGATGCTTCGCACGCGGATAGTGATGTTCAAAAACAGGATGTGATTGAAGTATTGGCAGAGCTTGGCGTGGATTTACAAAGCGAGGATGAGGGCACGCCTGTTATAGAAGCCCTTAACAAAGCGGACCTGATGTCAGCCGAGGCATTAGAGAGGCTTCAAACACACGCAGAGAGACACAAAGAGGTGATTCCTGTTTCAGGATTAACCGGCTTTGGCTGTGACGCTTTAATACAAGCGATTGATGATATTCTTGGAAGCAAAGACCATGTGATAGACAAGCTTGTGCCTTATAGTGACGGCGCAGTGCAAAGCTGGTTGCACGGCAATACAAAGATATTGACCGAGGAGCACGGCGAGGAGGGCATAATGTACCGCTTTGTGGTTGATCCAATAATTTGGGCGAAATTTGAAAAGCGCGAGCGCTAACCAGCCTGTTTTCTATTGTTTTCGTCTTGTTTCACTTGATCCCAGAGTGCATCCATTTCAGCCAGATCTGAGACCTCGGGGCTTTTACCCAGAGCGCTGAGTTTGGCCTCGACTGCGCGAAAACGTCGTTCAAACTTGGCATTTGCCAAGCGCAGACTTTCTTCAGGATCAAGTTTAAAATTCCTTGCTAGATTGCTGATAACAAACAGTAAATCTCCGAATTCCTCTTTCACGGCATCGGGATTGTCGCCTTTTTTCACTTCCTCTAATAATTCAGCGCATTCTTCTTGTATTTTCTCAATCACTTGCTCGGTCTCTGGCCAATCAAAGCCCACACGAGCTGCCCGATTTTGGAGCTTAATCGCTCGCAGAAGCGCTGGTAATCCGGGTGTTACACCATCAAGTGCGGATGGGGCCTTGCCTGTTTTAGCCGCTTTTTCAGCGCGTTCTTCAGCTTTCAAGCGTTCCCACGAGATAATCTGAGCCTCAGCGTCTTTGATGCTCATGTCCCCAAATACATGAGGGTGGCGCCGAACCATTTTTTCACTAACCGATTGAACGACATCCTGAAAATCAAAGTGTTTTGCTTCCTTTGCCATTTGGGCATGGAATACTGTTTGGAACAAAAGGTCGCCAAGTTCATCACGCAAGCTATCCATATCTTTGTTGCGGACCGCGTCATCAACTTCATATGCTTCTTCGATTGTGTAGGGGGCGATACTGGAGAAATCTTGCTCTAGGTCCCATGGGCAGCCGGTTTCAGGCGTGCGCAGTTTTGCCATAATTTCGAGTAAATCATCGATGGTATATTGTTTTGCCATAGTCCCTGTCACTATTGGGTTGATCCAAAGCCGAACATCCGGCTTTATTGTCCAAGCGTCAAGCAATAGAGGGCCTTATGAGCAAATTTTTAAATGTATTTCTGGTTGCTATACTACTGTCTGGGGCTTCGGTTGCGGAGAGTGTGCCGGCGCCGCTTGATCAGAGTGTGCGCTACGGTATTCAAATACCGAAGGGTGGGTTGCAAGCCTTTCTCCGCTGGAGCCCAAGCCGTATCCCGTTGATTAGCCATCACCGTGGAGGCCCAGCCCCTGGATACCCGGAAAATGCGCTTGAAACTATGGATAATGCCTTAAAATATGGCCCCGGATTGATGGAAATTGATGTCACTCAATTAGCAGACGGTACGTTGGTGCTGATGCATGATGATACCCTTGACCGCACAACGACAGGGCAGGGTCTTGCCTCAGCAAAAACATGGAATGATATCAAAGATCTGCGTCTGCTGGATGCTGATGGCACGCTGACAAGCTTCCGAGTGCCGCGCCTAACGGATGTGTTGCGCTGGACAAAGGGCAGGGCGATCCTAACGCTGGATATCAAGCCGAGCACGGATTTCAAAGCCGTAGCTCAAGCGGTTAAATCAGCCGGAGCAGAAGATTACAGCGCCGTGATAGCCTATAATTTACAGCAAGCCATAGCCTTTCATAAAATTGCGCCAGACATGCCGATAACGGTTTCGCTTCGTAATGCCAATGAAATTTCCGCCCTAGAGGCCAGCGGCATAGCCGAGCGAAATGTTATTGCTTGGACAGGCACCAAACAGCTGCCAAAAAGCCATTATGAAGCACTGCACCGCAAGGGCTGGCGGGTTATTATGGGCACGTTGGGCAGCGGGGAATTGGCTATTGATAAGCAGATTGCCGCCAATGATAATGACGCCCGCTATCTTCAGCTTTATAAGGACGGCGTGGATATTATTGCCACTGACCGGTTTTGGGCCGTTCAGAACCAGATTAGAAATCCAAATATTTATTATCTCACCCAAATAAAAGTCCCGCTAAAATAATAGGTTAGCTGACATTTTTAAGAAATTTCTTTCGGCCAGAGGTGTGGCGTTCACGGGCATCACTTTCAATATAGCGGTCCGTTGTCTGCATAGAGGCGTGGCCTGCATCATCACGCACATGCTCTCGTGGGCGCCTTTTAACATCTTCTGAAATCGCTGTGTGACGCAACCAGTGAACTGTGGCAACGCGCAATTCCTCTGCATCAGCCTTATAACCTTCAGTGACCATGCGGTCATAGGCTGCGTCAAAACAGGTTTGCACTATGGTCCGGATTTGTCTCGTACTTGTCACAGGGCCAGTGCCAAGGTTTTTTGACACCAACGGCGTGGTTTCACCCGGAAACGGCAGCGGTGATAAACCCTGTGATATACGAAACCGCTTTAAAGCAGCTAGCATTTCATTACACACAGCAATTCTACGACTTTTATTGCCTTTACCAATCACATGAAACCACCAGTGACCGTCATTATCCTTGCGAAAATCACCCATTGAGGGGGCCGAGCGCTCATCTGCAACAAGTTCTGAGATGCGCAGATACATGCCCAGTAAACAATTTAGAATAAACAATGATCTTTCATACGTGGCTGGCTTTTCCAGTGCCATTTGTTCAACCGTCTCAATAACAAAGTCCCACTGCATGGTGCTGATCCGGCGGACAGGAGCTTGCTGTTGGTTTTTGCGGATATATTTGCTTTTCTGGCGAATAAGCGCCACAGGATTGGCTTCGGTTATATTCTCTTGCATCAGGAAGTTATAGAAAGACGATAAAACCGAAAAAATAGCCTGCACAGACGCTTGCGACAGAGTGAAATCACGGCGTTTTGGGGTTTCACCCTTCATATGGGCCGTTTTGCGGACCTGAACCACAAAGGGATGCCAGTCGGGATTGACCCCACGCCAGCCTTCAAGGCGCTTAAAGCGGGCCACATTTTTTGTGCCAATCCATGATTTCGGTGGTTTCTGGCAAAATTCTACATATGATTCAATATCTTCGCGCTTTAACGCTCTGACATTTGAACCACGGACGTGCCAAGCCCACTGTAACAAACGTTCAAGTTCACGGCGGTATACGTTAAACGTCGCCGGGCTTCCGTTGTAGCTGTAGATAAATTTCCAAGCAGCCTCATAGTCTGTGCTTGCGCCGTCGATGGGCTTTTGTTCGGGGAAAAATGCGTCACATGAAAAATCCTTCAATTGAAACGGATTTTCAAGATGCTCAAGATTATCAAATATAGGCGACGGTTTACCGGGCGCTGTATGTTTTTGATCCAAATTCCTGTCTCCTAAAACCAGATAATCAACGTCATCACCAAACAAACCGCAAATCAATCACTTTGCCTACAGGCCAGCATTTCAGCCAAATCAGAATATTCCGATAATAATAATTATCGGAATATTAGTCAATGGATATTTGTGCCCTATTTGCTGCGCGCATGTTGGGATCCTTAAATTAGCTGTATTCCGGCTAAAGTGTTTCTAACCATAGCTTCCCTATTTGGTGGGCCGCAGCTGTCGCGGCTGTTCCCCACTAGTTTTGGCAAAACCGCTGTCAGCGGTCTAGATATACCACTGGTTTGAAAATTTAATCATGAAGTGCGCTTGGTATGTCGTGGCTTTGCGCCCAATCACTAAGCGGCGTGAAGGCTTGGTTATAGAGGTTTGCATATGTATCCCCTGTTCGCAGCTTGAGAATTGCTGCGTCAATAGCTGGAACCAGTCCAGAGTGGCGTTTATTCAAATAGATATGCATCGCCTTGATAGCCAGTGGCCGTGTGCGCAGTTTGATGTTTTTAATCCCCAACGAACGGGCGATTTCTAACCCTTGCCAATATTCATAAACAACCACATCAAAGCGCCCTCTATTTAGCAGTTGAAACAGTCGTTCCCCGTTTTCGACTTTTGTTAAAGTCTTCACATGTTGGGTGTTTTCTTCAACGATCTTCCAACCGATGACAATGCCAACATTCAAGTCGTTGAGGCCCGACCATGTTTCAATTGGTGTCGCAAAGTCTGGGCGCGTAAAGGCGACAAATTCATAGTCAACCACCGAAGTGGGAACCATGATGAGGTTGGGAAACTGCTTTTCAAGGCCTTTGATGCGTAAAATATTGCCGTCATCAATGCCGTGCTCAACATTATAAAGGGCGCGCGCTGCGGGACGGCGTATAAAATTATGCTGAATTTTGGCATTATCCAACGCCAAACCAACCACTTTTATCTGGAATTGGCCCTGAATAGAGTTTTTAGCAAAGCCCATATTGATGCGCAGATTATCCTCTGCACCGCACACTTGTGAGCTATTTGCAATCAACACCATGAAGGCAAATAGAGATGTCACGATCAGGCTTGGTCTCGTAAATATCACACAAGCATCCAATAATCACATAAGCCCTTATGATCAATAGCCTTATGATCAATGACCGGGCTTACGGATCCTCATATTTGTACAAAATGTACAAAAACACCACTTCCCGCTAGAATTTATCACTTTCGGCGGCCTAATGCCATATAAACCATGCATTAAGTACAGCTCAAGCGAACAAATCGATAGCTTAGGCGGTTACGAAGGAGGCTTAGACGGCTTGAATTTTGCCTGCAATTTGGTCCAGCAAGGTCATGACTTCCTTGGAGGCAACATCTGCCTCGGCCACGGCTTTCACCGCACCGTCTATATCGCCTTTACTATAGAGACGTGCCGCCGTTATGCCCGCCGCATGAACATCTTTATGTGGCTTTTGCAAAGCAGACCATTCCGGTAGGCGCGTGAAAAGAGGCTCATGTTGCTGGTCATACCATTTACCAAGGCGGCAGCTATGATGGTCTGCAAGCTCGTTAGCGTCCAAGCGCGTTCTGCCTGCTAACATTTGCGCTAATTTCCGCATCCAGATCATATGGTCAGATTTAGCCGCATAAACAACCGCTGCCTTGCCGCTTCGACCAACCAAATCATTGATGCCGGCTACGATCGGCCCCTCGGTTTTCTCTAAAACATCAATAACGCTGTTCACTTGTTCAACATTGTGCGCGCTCATGCGTGCAATAGTGGAAACTCCGGAAGAAACCTCCTGAGAAGCCTCTGCTTGTTGTCCTAGAATGCTGTTGATTTCATTGACGCGGCCATTCACAACATCCACCTGCTGTGAGATATTTTGCATCTGCTCGGTAGATTGATTGATAATTTCCCGCCCGGCTGTTGCTTTTTCATTGCCTTCGTTCATCGCATCAATGATGCCGCTCATTTCTGTGCGTAAATTATCAATGCGGGCGCGAATATTTTCAGTGGCCTGCGCCGTCTGCGTCGCAAGGCTTTTCACTTCGCTTGCCACAACAGCAAAGCCCCTACCCGCTTCACCCGCACGCGCGGCCTCAATGGTTGCGTTCAGCGCAAGCAAGTTTGTTTGCTTGGCAATATCTTCAATGTCTTTAACGATTGAGCCAATTTCCTCTGACGCAACCGACAAATCATCCACTTTCGCCGCTGAATTTTGAACCGACGTGGTAATTTCATCCATCGATGTTTGCGCCCTAAGCGCTGCATCAAGGCCAATGGCTGCACTTTCTGCAACTTGGTTCACGTCACCGGCCGCGCCTTCGGCACTAGAGGAGATACTGTTGACAGAGGCTGCCATTTCTTCCACCGCTGCAGCGATAGATTGGCTCTGGCTATCAATCTCTTTAATCTCGCGCATCATGCTGGCAACACCTGCCACACCTTTGTTGGCCGTCACTGACATATCAACCGTGCGGGCTAGGCTGCCTTCGGCCCGCTTGATCAAAAGCGATGCCAATTGATGCACAAGCGTGGTTTGTGCACATGTACCCTCAGGCACGCGGTAGTAATCGCCTGCAAGCATGATCTGCAAAGATGTATCGATGTTTTTCAGCTGTGACTCTAAACTCATGATTCTGTGATATCCAATAAATTGCAGGTCTATAAAATCGCCTGACTGACAATAAGTGCTAAGGTTAAACAAACCCTTTATTTATGTAATATATATGCTTGATCGCTAGAGTAAATCAATCGGGGTTTTAATATAGCGCACACCGTTTGCTTCTTTCGGAGGCATCTGCCCTGCCCGCATATTAATTTGCACTGAGGGAATGATCAGGGCTGGTAAATCCAACTGACTATCGCGGCTGGTGCGCATAGCAACAAAATCTTGCTCGCTGATGGTATCATTTACATGAATATTATTGGCCTTCTGATCATCTACTGTGGTTTCCCATGCATAATAATCACGTCCCTTAGCCTTATAATCATGACACATGAACAGCCGTGTTTCACCGGGTAAAGCCAAAATACGCTGGATTGAATTATACAAAACCTCGGCATCTCCGCCCGGGAAATCGCACCGGGCTGTGCCGTAATCCGGCATAAACATCGTATCCCCGATAAAGGCTGCGTCCCCGATATGGTAGGTCATGCACGCTGGAGTATGCCCTGGTGTCGCCATCGCCGACGCTTTAATGGATCCAATCATAAAGTCTTCGCCGTCCTCAATCAGATGATCAAATTGACTGCCGTCCGTCTTGAAGGCCTGTTCCACGCCAAATATTGGCGCAAAAACATGTTGCACAGCCCCAACATTGGCGCCAATAGCAATTTTCCCGCCTGATTTTTCTTTAATATACTGTGCGGCCGTTAAATGGTCGGCATGCACATGGGTTTCCAGTATCCAGTCAAGCGTGAGCCCTTCCCTTTGCAAAAAGCTGATAAGCATGTCTGCGCCAGAAAAATGTGTTCGCCCTGAATTGCGGTCAAAGTTCATCACTGGATCAATGATAGCAGCCACTTTGGTTTCTGGATCATAGGCCACGTAAGAAATAGTGAAGGTATTTTGATCAAAAAAGGCTTCGACACTCAGCTTTGTCATCGGGCGTCTCCATTGGGGGTGAGATATATATTTCATCTATAGCTTAGAATATAAACTCAACATATGGTTTCAATGGGTATTTTCTGAAAATGATCCTATTTTTTACAAACTGCTGGATAAATCCGATTAGGATATGTTTGGCTGAAACAGAAATAATCTCTATACCGCTGAGCGCACCGAACTTAAAAAGATACTTAAAAAGATAAGGTGCTTGGGTTTAAATTCGATGTAAGGAACGGCGCCATGCCTCAAATATCCACTATATCCGTGAGCAAGTTTAAGAATATGGTCAACGATGGTTCGCCCATTATTATTGATGTTCGAACGCCAAAAGAGTTTCAATCCTTTCACCTAAACGGGGCGATCAATTTGCCGCTTGGGGAGGTGACATACAGTAAACTTCAACAGGAAATGGGGGAACCCACAGACGGTACAGAGACTGTCTATATCCTTTGCCATTCGGGAAAGCGCGCTGAAGCAGCCGCAATAAAGCTGTCCGGCGAAAGCCCCGCATCTTTTGTTGTTGTCGAAGGCGGCAGTGTGGCATGTGATGCCGCAGGTATGGACATCATTCGCAGCGACACCAAAATATCACTGGAACGCCAAATTCGCCTAGTGGCTGGGGGGCTTGCCCTTATCGGTCTGGGTTTGGGTGTATATGCCAATACTGATTATTACGCGCTCACGGCCTTGGTCAGTGCTGACTTGATGTTTGCAGGTATTACAGATAACAGTGCTTTGAAACTTATTTTAGAACGCATGCCTTGGAATGCATCATAAAACCTTTAAAGAAAGGGTTCAAAATGAAAAGATTTTTTCTCCTATTATCCTTATTTGCTTTTGCTTTACCTCTTAGCGCTCATGAAGACAGTGCGCCGCAAAAAGTGGATATTCGCAATGCCAAAATAACATCTGAAGGTATTCTTACAGGCGGCCAACCTACGCAAGATCAAATCGCAGCCCTTAAAGCCGCTGGATACGGCACAATTATCAACCTGCGGCCGGATGCTGAGGTAAAGCGCGCCTATGCAAAAACGAAAAACAGTGATCTTCACTATGATGAAGCTTCGGTCGCTGCCAAAGCCGGCATGAGCTATAAATCAATCCCTATTGCCTCAGGGGCGGACCTAAGCATAGACAATGCCATCACGCTGGATAATATATTGAAAAACGCGAAAGACGGTGTTGTGATCCACTGTGTTAGCGGCAACCGCGCTGGGGCCTTGTTGGCGCTTCGGGCATATCACGTTCAAAAAAAATCAGCTGATGAAGCAATGGCTATTGGTCGCGCTGGAGGCATGACAAGCCTAAGTTCCACTGTTCGTGATCTGTTAAAGCAGCCACAATAATATAGGTTCGCAGTTCATACAAAGACGGGATAGGGGCAAATGCTGCCCCTGCCCTTATTATCGTAGTTATGAAAGCTGACGTTAAGTCTCTAGTTGCGTGGATTTTCCAACAGTGTGTCAACAATTGCACAATCCGGCGTTTCCCCGCCGCTACATTTGTCAACCATCTCCTCAAGTGCGCTTTTCATATTAGCTAAATCAGCCATTTTGGCAGCTATCAGAGCTATGTTTGACTGCGCCTTATCTTTCACGCTGTCACAGCTTGCTTGGTTTTCTGTCATTTCTAATAATTCTGAAACCTCTTTATTAGTAAAACCAAGATCCCGCGAGCGTTTGATAAATTTCAGACGTGATAAATGAGCCATTGAATAACACCGGTGTCCTGCTTTGGTGCGAGGTGGGTCTGGCATCAAGCCGATTTTTTCATAAAAGCGAATTGTCTCAAGGTTCACACCGCTTTCTTTTGCTAAAGCGCCTCGCGTGTAATCACGTTTTTGAGATCGTACCATTTTATGCTTGCCCCTGTAATTAATACAGGGTTTACGGTACAAAAATCGAAACAAGAAATCAAACCCGTTTTTTGCAGCCACACAAACCGGGCCAAATAGTAAAGTACATTATGTTATGTCAGATATTGAACAAACCAACAGCGCTATTGAAGAAACGGACAGCGGAAAGACTTGGACTACAAGTCTTAGTGTGATCGGGGCTATCTTGGCATCCTCCTGCTGTATCCTGCCATTTGTGTTTTTAATGCTAGGGGTTAGCGGTGCCTGGATAGGAACGCTAACCGCGCTAGAGCCATATAAAAACTATTTTTCAGCGATAACGCTTGTCTTTATCGGACTTGGTTTCTGGCATATTTATGTGAAGCCCAAAAAAGAGTGTGCCGCCAACGGTTACTGCGCCACACCAAAATCAGATTATGTAATTAAGACTATATTGTGGGTGTCCACTGTGTTGGTGCTTTTGGCGCTAACCGTTGATTATTGGGCCCCTATTCTTGGCAACTATATTTAACCGAAAGGATATTCCTATGAAAAATCTCATGAAAACGGCCTTGGTTGTTTCAGCTATACTAGTTGCAGCTCCTGTTGCGCCAAGCTTTGCTGACGGCGGCCATTCTGACACGCAGACGGCACAAAAGCATGATCAAAAAACGGTCACTTTTTCAATAGACAAAATGACGTGCGCCATGTGCCCTATCACCGTTCGCAAAGCGATGGAAAAAGTAGACGGTGTGACATCTGTTGTGACCAGCTTTGAAGACAAAACGGCTGTTGTGACATTTGACCCTGCAAAAGCTGATCTTACAGCAATTGCAAAAGCGTCTGAAATGGCTGGCTATCCTGCCACTTTGGAAGACCACAAAGACCATAAAGGCGAGTAATTATGGCATTTGACCAACCAACATCAAACTGCTGTAGCAGCGCTGAGGACGGAACCAAAACCCGTATCATGGTTATTGGAGCAGGCTCGGCTGGGTTTTCTGCTGCCATTACAGCAGCAGACGCTGGTTCAGCGGTGACGCTGGTTGGTGACGGCACGATTGGCGGCACCTGCGTAAACATTGGCTGTGTGCCGTCTAAAGCCATGATCCGCGCGGTTGAGCCTCTGCATCAAGCGCGAGAGGCCAAGCGGTTTAGCGGCATAGCCTCTCATGCCGAAATCACAGACTGGGCAGCACTTGTTGCTCAGAAACAGCATTTGGTTGATGAACTCCGTCAGGCAAAATACAGTGATGTTCTGCCGTCTCATCCTAATGTTGACTATATTGAAGGTCGCGCCAAACTGGTGGATGGCGGTGTTATGGTGGGCGATATGCTGCACACGCCTGACAAAATTATCATCGCGACAGGTTCGTCAAATAGTGTGCCGCCGATCCCCGGTATTGATACGGTTGATTATCTTGATAGCACCCGCGCGCTTGAACTGGAGACTTTACCGAAGTCTATGATAATAATCGGGGCTGGTGTGATTGGGTGCGAGCTTGGTCAAATGTTTGCGCGCGCTGGCGTTCAGGTTCATTTATGTTGCCGCAGTCGCCTGCTGCCGCATATGGAGCCTGAGATTAGTGATCACCTCAAGGCCGCCCTTACAGCCGAAGGTATCGCTGTTTATTGCGGCCTAGATTATCAGCAACTTGGACAAGTTGGCGGGCACATTAAGCTTACCAGCCACCAAAACGGTCTGACAGTGACGCTTGATGCTGAAACACTGCTTGTAGCAACTGGGCGCACCCCCAACACGGCTGGCATGGGGCTTGAGGATGTAGGTGTATCCCTAACGCCAAAGGGCGGGATTATCGTTGACCAAAATATGCGCTCCAGCGTGCCAACCATATTTGCGGCGGGCGACGTAACCGGGGACGATATGTTTGTTTATATGGCCGCATACGGTGCAAGATTGGCCGCGACAGCAGCAACAGCGCAGGATTGTTGCGACACCGAAGCCTATTCAAACGATACAATGCCAGAGGTGGTTTTCTGTGATCCGCAGGCCGCAACGGTGGGCTTAACAGAAAATACGGCACAGTCAGCCGGTTATAATGTGAAAACCAGTATTCTGACGCTTGATCATGTGCCGCGCTATTTGGCTGCACGCGATACCCGGGGCGTTATCAAGCTTGTGGCTGACCGCGATACTGATGCCCTGCTTGGTGCTCATATATTAGCGCCCGAAGGCGGGGAATTGATCCAAACGGCTGTGATGGCGATCAAATCCGGCATGACAACAAAGGCCCTTGCAGCAACCGTTTTTCCGTACCTTACAGGGGTTGAAGGCCTGAAATTGGCCGCGCAAACCTTTGACAAGGATGTCAGCACCCTATCCTGCTGCGCGGGCTGATATTTCAAGCTTTAAGGCCGTTTTTTATAAAGTATGAGGCCGTTTATCATACGCTTTAAGGCCGTATTTAGTTTAGGAATTAAGGCCGTATTTTTGGGCTAAGGGTGATTATCATACGGTTTAAGACCGCATTTTAGGGCAAGGGAAATTATCTGATGCCTTATCCAATGATTAATCCTCGGCCTTATCGAATGATCAATCCTTAGCCTTATGCCAAAGAGTATTAATCCCCTCACCGACACAAAATCTAGTAAATATAGAATTTTTCATGGCAAGCACCGACTTAAAATTAGAAGACTGCGGAAGTTTACCGAAGCCCGGCCCTATCGGTAGGCTTGTGCGGCTTGGATTTGCGTATCTGTGTTTATATTATGTGTCCAGCTTATGGGCGGTTCGCGTGGATTTGTTAACAGAGGCTGGTCATGTGCGACCACTTATTTGGAATGGCCTTCTGATTGGACTATTTCTTGTTAATTATGTGATTAACATCGGATTTTCTCGCGATTGGAAAAAACGCCCTGCGATCGTCAGCGCGCTTTTGTTTTTCAGTGTCGGAGTGTTTGGCTATTTGCAATCCGGTTCCTTTGAAATCGAACATTTAGCGCAGGTGATATATTATTGGGAAATTTATGTCTTCGTCCATTTGGGGCTGGCATTTTTAATTGCGGCAATTATCGCAACTCCGGGGTGTGAAATGCGGGCGTTGCACCATCTGTTTTCGCGTGTGACAGGTGTGCAAACCCAGCAACATGTCTGCCCCATAGGTCCGCTAGGGGCGATTGACCGTTGGGAAAATATGAGGAAAAGAAGTTAACCATCTGATAATAATGAGAGAATTCAGCGATTGTTTTTTCTGAATTAAGAACGGTTTTTTTCAAAAACACCCATCCTTATAGCTGTTTTAACGTGTCACAGTGTGTCACACTCAATTGCACACTGTGTGCAACGGTGTTTTCCCGCTATAGCAAACCTCAGGATGGCCGTCGCAGCAGTCCTGAACTAAATACTCAAGAAAATTATTTAACTCATTGATAGATATCGAGTAAAACAAGTTTCTACCAGAGCGTTTCATCTTGATAAGACCGGCTTGATTTAGGATATTTAGGTGTGCAGAAAGGGTGTTTTGCGGCACGTTAAGCTTTTTAGCGATCTCACCCGCTGACACACCGTCGTCACCCGCCTTCATTAACATACGAAAAACAGCAAACCGTGTTGTTTGCGCCATCGCACTTAATATAGAAATGGCTTTCTCATCTTTCATGGAAATACTCCATTAAACCGCAGAAGTCTGTGAGTTTCTCTTTAGAGGAAGCGTTAATATAACGGCCAAAGCCACCATTATCGCCGATGCTATCAGGCAATAGACCAGCCCGAAATATTGGTAAATTAGGCCAGATAACAAGGTGCCTACCAAGCGCCCAATGGCATTGGCCGTATAATAAAAACCTACATTCAGCGCCACTTTATCATGGTCGGAAAAGGCAACAATCAAGTAGGAATGCAAGGCGGAATTGATTGCGAAGATCAATCCAAAGGCTATTAATCCCACGATTAAAAATATGGTCCGGTTGAACGAAATTGCAGTGTCACCCTTGGTTACAGCAAGGCCGGTTGCCAGTATAATGACACTGAACATCAAGATAGTTCCCCATATCTTAGCCGCTAAAATGGCTCCTTCACTCTCTTTGGTTTTTCTCAAAAAGTTCGGCACTAGCGCTTGCGCCGTCCCGTATCCAATGATCCAAAGAGCCATGAATCCTCCAATTTGATCAAAGCTCCAGCCAGCCTCACTTGCCAGAAACACAGGCAAACCAACAACAAACCACACATCCCGGCTTGCGAATAAAAATATTCTTGCGGCTGATAAATAGTTAATTTCTCGCGTTTTTGAGAATAAATCTTTGCCGCGTATCTTGCTGCTGGCCTTTCCCAAATCAGATTTCAAGCTTGTCCAACAAACGCCCAGAACCAGCAGTAAAGCTGCCGCCATTGTGTATAGAGACCCGGCAAAGCCTATCGCTTCCAACAAGGCCCCTCCGATGAAAAAGCCCAGCCCTTTCAAGGCGTTCTTAGATCCAGTTAATCTAGAAACCCACTTGAAAAGCAACCCTTCACCGCTTTCGTTTACAACCAGCTTCACCGCTGACTTGCTGCTCATTTTTGTGAGATCTTTGGCAATACCAGACAAGCCTTGCGCTGACATCACATAAATAACAGACGCCGCGCCGACTAAGGAATTTGGTAATGCCGATAACATTAAAAGCGCTGCAACCTGAAGGCCAAGGCCAGAAAAAAGCGTGACCCTTAGGCCAAAACGCGCCCCAACCCAACCGCCGACAAAGTTGGTTACAATTCCCATCACTTCATAGAGAAGAAACAGGAATGCCAAATCTAATGGGCTATATCCAAGGCCGTGAAAATGAAGCAACACTAACATACGCAGTGCACCGTCTGTTAGCGTAAACCCCCAGTAAGCCGCTGTTACAACTGCATAATTTTTTGTGTCATTATTTTGCATGGCTAAATATCTGCTGCTATCATCGCGGTTAGATCTGCCATGCGGTTCACATATCCCCATTCATTATCGTACCAAGCATATAGTTTTAGCTGCGTGCCATTTACCACCATGGTTGATAAAGCATCAATGATGCTTGAGCGCGGATCATTGGTGTAATCAGCGGAAACAAGTGGGCGTTCTTCATAGCCTAAAATACCCTTCAGGTTGGTCTTTGAAGCCTCCTTAAACAGGGCATTTACAGCTTCAACCGTCGTTTCTTGCTCTAGTTCAAACACACAGTCTGTCAATGACCCGTTCAAGAGCGGCACCCGAACCGCATGGCCATTTAAGCGGCCTTTAAGTTCAGGATATATCAAGGCAATCGCCGTTGCAGAGCCTGTTGTTGTTGGGATTAAGGAATTTAAGCAAGACCGTGCGCGGCGCAAATCTTTATGCGGGGCATCAACGATAACCTGAGTATTGGTTACATCATGGATCGTGGTTATGGACCCATGTTTGATGCCAAGTTCCTTGTGCACCACTTTTACAACGGGTGCCAAACAATTGGTGGTGCAAGACGCAGCGGTAACAAGATCATGCTGTGCAGGGTTATACAAATGGTCATTAACGCCCATCACCAAATTTAAGGCGCTATCCTCTTTCACTGGGGCAGAAACCAAAATTTTTCTGATACCCGCATCATAATAAGGCTGAAGGCTGGCGCGTGTCTTGAACTTGCCCGAGCATTCGATCACAATATCAACATCGTCTCCGGTCCAGTTTAGCTCAGCGGGGGACAGTTTTTCACTGAAGGAAATCTTGGTGCCACTAATGGCAATAAAGCCCTGCCCCGCCTCAACAGGCTTGTCCCACCGGCCGTGAACACTATCAAACTCCAGCAAATGAGTAGCGGTTTCTACACCGCCTTTAGGCTCGTTGATGGCAACGATTTTAACGTCAGGGTTATCCCATATTGCGCGTACAAACAAACGGCCCATGCGGCCAAAGCCATTGATAGCAATGCGAACACTCATAATGGTTCCTTGATTTAGATATATCGATAATCGTGGATATAACGATATAACGCGGCGCAATCAAGCTAAACATTTTAAGGGATCATAATTTGGTAAAAGCCCTTAATCTTGGCCGTGGTTTTGGCACAAACGGTGGTCAGACAAGAGCTTGATGATTTGGCAGTCGGACACCGATCCGCCAGCACACGCGGTGACCATGCGCTCTAGTTCTGCTTTCAAAACCATCAAGGAGCTAATCTTTTCATTCACTTCCGCCAGATGATTTCGGGCTATAGTATCAATATCAGCACATGTTTGATCAGGAACATCAGACAAGCTTAATAAGGCCCTAATATCATCAAGTGAAAACCCAAGCTCACGGCTGTGCCGGATGAAAGTTAAGCGCTCAAGGTGGCTGTCCGTGTAGATACGGCGATTGTTTGCGGCTCGTAAAGCCGCAGGCATGATACCAATATCTTCATAATAGCGGATTGTTTGAACTTTGCATTTTGCGCGCTTCGCTAAGGCGCCAATCATAAATTTTTCTGACATGGGGCTCTTTCTGTGCTGTCAACAGCTCGGGCGGAACGTCACAACCTCTAACACCGCGCTTACTGCCGTAAAATCAGCGCATCTCCGCGAAACTCTACACTGGCAAACCGGTCGAGTAGCGACATCCCAAGTAATGATCCAGCCATTTCAGAGCCGTTTACCGTGATAGGAATATCATAAAACACAGCGTCCCCTATGTTTATCCGGTCTGCATGGACCTGTGCAAACTTAACATCGCCATTAGCGGTTTGGGCGCTTTGATCAAATGTTAGATTTTGTTCATCAAAGCCCACACGTTTTGCGTCCTCAGGGCTAAGGACAACATTAGATGCGCCTGTATCTACCATCATAAACACTGGGGTTCCGTTTACATATGCTCGCAGCCAAAAATGGCCGTCTCTACCACGTTTGACAATCAACCCTTCAGCTGTTGTCGAAACCCCAACCGGATCAAGTGCAGACATGAAGCGTTCGCTGAAATCAGATTGGTAAAGATAAAATGTCGAAATACCTAATATGATAGCGGCCCATAATCCGGCAACTTTTATAGTTTTCATCAGGCTTGCGC
>WFTS01000009.1 GCA_015485385.1 Kordiimonadales bacterium
GCCATATAACAGTCTCTCGCAGCAAGCTGCTGCCCTCTCTAGGGTGCATACCCTCTCTAGGGTGCCGGGTCTAGGATACCCAGTCTAAAATGTCGGATAAAAGTATTTTACCGCAAATTTCTTTGCTTTGGATATTGTTTTTTAATTTTGCATAAAGCCATTAAATCAAACAGGAAAAATACGGGTGAGCGCCGGACATAGCGAAGGCCTATATGGTGCGAAACAAGCTTATTAATTCCTTTGGGAAGCCCTTTCGCGCCCTTGGTTTTCATGATCCGCATCACCACCAACGTTTGCAAATACCGCAAAGAATAACTCAACATACGTTTATATTGCAGGCGGATATGTCGGGGGTCATAAAACCGCAAGTTTTCCGCAAAAAATCCGGCGTCCCAACAAACGGTGGCACGGTTAAGGTCCCAGTCTTTGTCTCTATCAATATCGAGCTGCGCCCACGAGGAGACCATGCCGTCATCGCCGATCAAATCTTCAGGCAAGCGAAACCCGCCTTGTTTAATGCGGCGCATGAAAGCACCTGATAAACCATATAAATCCCCAAAAAACCCGTGTGTTTTCCGCATATTTTCCTGATAAAACGTAGCGTTAGAGCCATTTAATGGGGGGGCTGCCACTGAATTATACGGCCCCTTGGGACCCTGAGCCAAAAGGGCGTCTGTCATGGCCTCAAGCGAACCGGGCAATAGTTGTGCATCGCCATCAACAAAAAAATAGGCGTCCGCATCGTCGGGGGCGATAGTATGGACAAAATGGTTCCAATTTCGGGATTTTCCCGGCTCTTGAACCTCAATCACATGGGTGTTGCCCCGCCCCAAACAAAGGCTGCGCGCGATCTCTGCGGTTTTATCGGTTGACCCATTTATGACGATATAAAACCGAAAGGATGCATCATCAAGCGGCAAAGACCCTAAGCATACAGCGATACGCTTTTCTTCATTATGGGCTAGAATACAAACAATTTTTTGCGGCATGAAACTAATTTCCGGCCATTTGGCCTGCTTGATTTACAGTCATAAAACTTATCACCTGTGCGGTAAGCCCCTCTGTTCGGCTTCACTAAACCCATAGCCAGCAAGGGTTTTATCAGCCTACCTCCGGGTGCGGCGGCGCTTGGCAAGGCCGCGCGGGTCTTTAAATGTCCAAAGGCTATTGGCCAAAGTGGGGTTAATCTCCTGATCGTAAATCTCAACCAAAGTGGCTTGGCCTTGACCATCCACCACGACCCATTTTATCAGTCGCAAGCCCACCGTTTGGCCGGGAGTTTCCTCAAAATAAACCGTGATTTGGCCCATTTCCGGGCGGTCCGGGTCGTTTGCTGACAAACTTAACAGGCCGGTCATCCCCTCTGGTGCGCGCTCGATATGAGCGTTAACGCTAGCAAGATCAAAGCCTTTGCCGATAATCGCCAGCAGCGGCGTATCTTTGACCGGCCACTTTTGAACCTGCCCGATTTCATAATCGACAAAATTTAACGTTTTCCCGTCTGCAACCACCAAAAACGGGACATCATCCTTGAAATCAAAGCGTATTTTTCCGGGCCGCTGCATATAAAGCGTGCCGCGCGTTAGGCTGTTATCTGGCGCACGCTGTAGAAAACTGCTCTTCAAGCTCCGCACATCCCGCATATAATCCTGTACGAGGCGAAGCGCCTTGAGGCTGGAATTTTCCTCAATCACCTGTTCTTCAACAGGGGGCAAAGCCTCTTGAGAGTAAGTTGCGCCAGACAAGTTTAGCGCAAACAAAGCCGCAAGGGTCAATAATATCCGTCTATTTTTCATTCAAATTCCTTGCTGCACACCGTGTAACAGTTTTTGTGACACTTTGTGTGCAACATATGTGACAAATGTGGCAGGCTTTGTGACAGTTTGAGACAAATCTTCATACTTTTTATAGCGAGCGCCTGATTTATGGCGAGCATCTGATAAACGCGGATTTAAAATTCTTCGTCTCGGTCCGGCACCAAAACTTCACGTACGCCTTTATGGTTTGGTCCTGAAATCACACCTTGTTCTTCCATGTCTTCAATCAGGGTTGCGGCTTTATTATAACCAATTTTCAAACGCCTCTGGATATAGCTGGTCGAGGCGCGCTTGTCTCGGATCACAATTGCCACAGCCTGATCATAAAGACTGTTGGCTTTATCTTCGTCCGACAAAGCTGGACCGGGGATGAACGGACTGTCAAAGCCGTCTTCAGGTTCTTCTGTCACCGCCTCAAGATAATCTGGTGCGCCCTGCTTTTTCAAATGGCCAACGATGTCTTCAACTTCTTCGTCAGAGACAAAAGCCCCATGCACCCGCGTGATCCGGCCACCACCCGCCATAAACAGCATATCGCCCATACCAAGAAGCTGCTCGGCCCCTTGTTCGCCAAGAATAACGCGGCTGTCGATTTTGCTGGTGACCTGAAAACTGATGCGCGTTGGGAAGTTCGCTTTGATCGTCCCTGTGATCACATCTGTTGAGGGGCGCTGGGTTGCCATCACCAAATGGATACCCGCCGCCCGCGCCATCTGCGCAAGCCGCTGCACGGTGGCTTCTACATCTTTGCCTGCAACCAGCATCAGGTCTGCCATTTCATCGATAATCACCACAATGAATGGCAGGGCCTCAAAGGCAAATTCCTGCGTTTCCATAATCGGTTGACCGGTTTCTTTGTCAAACCCAGTTTGCACTTCACGCGTTAGCTCTTCGCCGTTGGCTTGGGCTTCGACAACCCGCTTGTTAAAAGCCGCCAAATTCCGTACCCCAAGTTTTGACATCTTGCGGTAGCGTTCTTCCATTTCGCGAACAGCCCACTTTAGAGCAACGACCGCTTTTTTAGGTTCGGTCACCACCGGCGTCAGCAAATGCGGGATGCCGTCATAAACCGACAGCTCAAGCATTTTTGGGTCAACCATGATAAACCGAAGCGTCTCTGGCCGGTGACGATACAATAAGGACATGATCAGTGTATTGATCCCAACCGATTTGCCCGATCCTGTTGTCCCCGCCATCAACAAATGCGGCATAGAGGCCAGATCAGCCACCACTGGCGCGCCGCCAATATCCTTGCCTAGAACCACCGGCAGCCTTGCTTTGGTTGCCTCATAATCTTTTGAGGCCAAAAGTTCGCGCAAAAACACGGTTTGGCGGTCAATATTTGGCAGTTCAATCCCAATAGCATTCCGACCAGAAACCACAGCAACACGCGCCGAAATCGCCGACATAGAGCGCGCAATATCATCCGCAAGCCCAATCACACGGGCCGATTTCACCCCGCGCGCGGGTTCAAGTTCATACAGGGTTACAACTGGCCCCGGACGCACATCATGAATTTCGCCCTGAACCCCAAAATCTTCCAGAACGCTTTCTAACATGCGGGCATTTTGGTCAAGGGCATCATCGCTCATGCGGCTAAGCTGCGTTGACGGCGGGGCCGGAGACAATAAATCAAGCGGCGGCAGCTGAAACCCGCCAATATCCCCCAAATCAAAAGCTTTTTGGGCCTCTTTTATTTCGCGTTTTCCGCGCTTGGTTTTTGCTGGCGCTTTCACCCTGCTGGTAGCTGGTTTAGCGGCGGCGGGAGTCGCAACAGGCTTGGTAACGCGCGTCCTTAGGGCCGGTGCACGGCGCGGGCTAACGGTTTCTTGTGCACTGCCTCTGGTGTCACTCTTACCAAACAGGGCAACTGCGGCGCGCACGCCGTCTGCACCAAGATATAAAACCCAGCGCAAAGCATCCACCAACGCCCAGAAGGTCCAGCGAATCTTATGGCCTACAGTCGCCCATTCATAGCGGGTCATCCCAAGCGAAAAAGCATAAAGCGGAAGGCCAAGAACAGCAAACACCGCCCCTGTCACCCAGCTTGGCACGACAAACAGCTGATCTGTCAGGCTGACAATCAACTGATACAAGGTTTGCCCTAACGCACCGCCATACCCGCTTTGAATATCAAAATCAGCCGACGGGGCGATCACGCTAACAGCGATTGCCAACAACACCAAAGCCACCGGCACCAAGGCCACATTTAACCAAAACAGCGGCAGCCATTTCAGCCTTAAAATTTTAAGGCCCCAAACCAAAATCGGTAAAACCAGTAAATATGAAACCAACGCAAGAGTTTGCTTTAAGATATCTGCGACATTCGCCCCCATGCTGCCCAACCAATTGGTCACGCCGCTATAGGTTTTATTATTTAAGGCCGGATCTTCCGGGTTATAGCTGATTAATGCAGCCAAAATAAACACTGCAAAAACAATCAAAATGGCGCCAAATAAACGCCAACTGCTGTTTTTTAAAAATGTCAAAAAGGCTGGCGGTAACAAGGGGGGGCGCTCAGACCTTGCTTTTGCGGCAGGCTTCGTTGTTGTCTTGTGGGCAGGCTTTGTTGCAGCCTTAGCGGCAGACTTTGGCGTTTTGCGTGCTTTCGCTGGCAGTTTTTTTGACCGCGCAGGTGCCTTTGATGTCTTCGCCGGTGCTGCCACCTTGTTCATCCTCCCCTCCTAGATGCCTTGCGAGCAATCCAGGGTATGTTCACGTCTCGTTCCCATGAGTTTAACCGGTCTCTACCCATTAGGACAAGGGCCGCTTTATATTTGCTGCACACACTGTATGTGTTTTGCATTGTATCCCGGCCTTTGTCCTGTCTTGTTTATGTGCGACAGCTTGTCGGCTAGACAAATCGGCTGCCTCAGCCTACACCACTATTAGAAACACATTAAGCGGCAAAAAAATGGCAAATGCAGACACAATAAAAACCGATATAACCATCATCGGTGGCGGCATGGGTGGACTTACAGCAGCCATTGGCCTTGCAGTTCATGGCTTTGAGGTTGCCGTTATTGACCGAACCTCACAAGACGCCCTGACCGACGAGGGCTATGATGGCCGGTCCTCGGCGCTGGCTTATGCCTCTTGTCAATTGTTTGAAGCCCTTGGAGTTTGGGACTATATGGCCCCTTACGCGCAGCCTATGCTGGAAATTCGGGTTTCCGACGGACCGTCCCTGCTGCACCTGCATTTTGACAGCGAGCAGCTTGGGGATGGGCCGTTAGGGCATATGGTTGAAAACCGCCATACCCAAAAAGCCCTGTTTGCCCGCATGGCTGAATTGGATAATTTGCATTTTCTGGCACCAGAAACAGTGACCACCATTGAACGCAATAGCCAATTTACCCATGTGACACTACAAAGCGGCACACAGATACGCTCAGGCTTGATCCTTGGCATTGACGGACGCGCCAGCATGGTGCGCCGCCACGCTGGCATATCTGTCACGAAAATAGACTATCACCAACACGGTATTGTTTGCTCCATAGAGCATGAGCTTAGCCACTGCGGCATCGCGCACGAACGTTTTTTGCCGTCCGGGCCGTTTGCTATCTTGCCGCTTACGGGCAACCGCAGCAGTTTGGTCTGGACAGAAAAAAGCCATTTGGTTGATACTATCATGGGCCTTGGCGAACGGGCTTTTAACGCCGAAATTATGCGGCGCACAGGCGATTTTTTGGGCAACATAAAAGCCATTGGCGGACGCTGGGCTTATCCTCTTAGCTTACAGTATGCCGATAGGTATGTGGCTGACCGCATGGCGCTTTTGGGCGATGCGGCGCACGGAATTCACCCCATATCCGGACAAGGGCTTAATCTGGGCCTCAAGGATGTGGCCGCGATGATTGAAATACTGGTTGAAGCGCGCAAAGTTGGTCTGGATATTGGCTCCACAAACGTACTAGAGGGATACGCCCAGTGGCGAACAACCGATAATGCCAGCATTTACGCAATCACTGATCTGTTCAACCGGTTGTTTTCCAATGACATTGCCCCAATAAAGTTGGCGCGTGATCTGGGTATGGCGGCGGTCAATGAAATCCCACCGCTGAAAAAGTTTTTCATGGCACACGCGCGCGGCACCGTCGGCGAATTACCCAAACTTTTAAAAGGCGAGCGCATTAGCTAAGAGACCAGCGTCCGCAAACTGTCTATAGTGCATCTTCCATAAATCCCCCCCTTTGTGATCACCCCTATTGAAAGCGAGCGCTTGCGCCCCGCCAGCTTTCTGACGAAGCCTACGCAGCGTTTGATCGCTACTTGAGTATAGCGTAGTTGAAAAAATTATATGTGGATTAATGCCAAGATGGATCGTGACTTAACTGATATGCCGGGCGATCTTTGATGCGCCGCACATAAGCGCAAACCTTTGCGTTTGGTGCCTTTATCCAGCCAAACTTTATTGCAAAGTCCAAGGTTCCGCCAAACACAACGTCGGCAGCCGTAAATTTATCCCCCAAAGCCCAACCGGCCTCGGGTGTCATCAATTCAATAGTTGCAAGGCAGCGTTTCAAGTCACCAAAGCCGACTGACTGAGCAGGATAATCCTGAATTCCCAGCATATCGGCGGTGAACATTGGCTCCAGAGTTGTGCCCGGAACAAACAAATATCGATAGTATTTGCCCCGTTCATTGGAGCTCGGATTGGGGGCCAGGCCTTTTTCAGGAAACTTATCCGCAAGGTAAGCGCAAATTGCGGCGACCTCTGTGACAACAACATCACCATCCTGTAGAACGGGTATCTTCCCCATGGGGTTAATTGCACGGTACTCAGCGGTGTTTGTTTCACCTTTTTTAAAGTCCACAACAATTTGATCATGGGGTACGCCAAGCTCGAGAAGCATCCAGTGCGTAGTCACTGCTCGGCTCATTGGATGGTAATAGTGTTTCATTGTAAACTACTCCTAAACATTGCCAATAAATCCTACTTGAACACGCTGTCAAAAATTGTCAGCAGGGCAGTACCAAAAGCGTCATAAGGCCGACATTGAAGCGTTTTCGTTTTTTAGCTAAGGGACCAGCGTCCGAACGAACGGTCACCTTGAATATAAAAAGCGCGGGTTTCTAGGTTCGGTGCGGCAATATTATCCAAGGCTGTCTTAGCTAACCTTGCAGTAAACTTGCCGAATAGCGCCGCTGGCGCGCAAGGTTTCACCGATACTATGATAATTATCAGAATTAATGCCGTCCCCTAGAATAGGGGTGCGACCTTGCTGGCTGGCGGGGATCAATTGGTTTTCGACAAAAACCTTGGGATTGGTCGTATAAACACGGCCCCGTCGCGGTGCCCCGGCGACCACTGTGCCAACCACATTGCCGTTTGCATCAAGAACAGGCCCCCCAGAGATACCCCCAAGCGAGCCGCCAAATCTTGGCTGACGTTCACGCTCAACCCATGCGACCACAGGCTCCCGCATTCGGTAACGCCCTCTGGACCGCATCTGGGTATGGCCAATGACAGTTGCACGGACATCAGCGGGTTCTCCTTGCGGATAGCCCATCATAAACCCTTCCGCGCCGCGCTGGCTTTCTTTGTCCGAAAGCCGAAGATGAAATTTTCTCGCGCCATACGCTCCGATAAGGGCGAAATCACGGTTGTTCGCCGCTTTGTAAGACTTTGTCTTTTGCAAGCCTGCCCGTGGGTGGATGAAATAGACTTCACTGCACCCGTCCACCACATGGCGGGCGGTAATATAGGTGCCTGCCTCGTCTACCAAAAACGCCGTACCAACGCCCGAATGCAAGTCGGTTTTCAGTTCCACTTCAACCGGCCCTTGTTGGGCTGGAAGGCGGGCACCCTCCGGCAGCAATACGGCTGGCTCTTGTATTTTAGGCGCCACTTGTGGGGGGGCCACACTCCGGCGGCGGCCTGTATCTTGATCCGCATTTGCAAACCGCAGGATGACAAGCGCAATTAGGACAAAATAAATGGTAAATTCAAGCGTGCGGCGCATATTGTCTGCCCCTACCCGCTAATGGCTGCCGCATTGATGAAGGCGGTGCCCAATTTAAAGCTTAAAAGCATAATCGCTGGGCCAATTTCACCCGCTTCGATGCGCGCCGACATATCTTTCAAAAATAAATCAACCAACCGGTAGGCCAGCAATTGCAAGATAAGGGCGACGATGCCCCAAATGACAATATCCCACAGTGAGATCGAAACGCTAAGCGACACCGCAAGTGGCAGAGCAAGCCCTAATACAGCCCCCGACAGTGAAATCGCCGCCGCAACATTGCCGCTGCGGATCAGGTCAATTTCATCATGGGCCGTAATGCGGGTATAGACAAAAACGCCCGCGATCAGGATCAACAAACTAAGGCTGGAATGGACGATAAAAAACGGTAAACCATTCCACAGTGTTAAAAGTGCATCTTCCATAAATCCTCCTTATCGCCCGTACCCTTTTTGCGGCCTTGCCTTCTTGTCTCAAGAAAAAGCCTTAGCCTATCAATAGGCTTAAATATCCAACACGTCTTTCATATCATAGCGGCCCGGTTGGCGGGTCGCTGCCCACACCGCTGCACGCACAGCGCCGTCTGCAAACAAGGTACGATTTTCTGCTTTGTGTGACAGTGTGATGCGCTCACTAGAGCTTGCAAAAACCACATCATGTTCCCCAATAACAGACCCGCCCCGAAGGGCTGCAAAGCCGATCGTGCCTTTTTCCCGCGCGCCGGTGATCCCGTCGCGCATATCTGCGCGCAAGGCCTCAAGCGTACTTGCGCGCCCCTCGGCTGCGGCTTCGCCCAACATGATCGCCGTTCCAGACGGAGCGTCTACTTTGTCGCGGTGATGCATTTCTAAAACTTCAATGTCCCAGTCGCTGCCGAGTTTTGCGGCTGCCTCTTTGACCAAAGCCATCATCAGATTGACCCCCAGAGAATAATTCCCGGCTTGAATAATCACCGTGTCCTGAGCGGCGAGATCAATGGCCTTATTATCGTCTGCGGAAAACCCTGTTGTGCCGATAACCAGCGCCGTTCCGCTTTGTGCGGCCATAACTGCGTGGGCGGATGTATTTCCCGGCGGGGTGAAATCTATCACCACATCAGAGGCCTCAAACACTTGCCTTGCTTCGCCGAAGACAATCACATCGGTGCCCGGCATGCGCATACCCACATTGGGATGGGTCGAGACTTCAGAGCCGGCGACAAATTCGGCGCCAGATACGGCCTTGATAGAGGCAACGATGGCCTGCCCCATGCGCCCCAAACAGCCAACGACCCCCAGTTTTAGAACATCAGCCATGTTACTACCCTTGACAAAATACTTTCACGCCTTGCCTAACACGCTGATATTAAAAATGGAATGCTTCAGTCAATCTCAAGCGATTTGATCCAGTTCCGAAGCAGTTGCACACCTTCGGTATGCACCAGTGTTCGGCCAATTTCTGGCATCATAATACCAGGGTCATTTGACTGCAGCCTGAAAATCAAGATCGAACGATCCGGGTGCTTTGGGTCAATATCATAGGTTAGGCCGCCAGAGCCGCGCCCCGCCGCGACCGGGCGTTTTTTATAACCCCACGCCGCTTTTTGTGTCTCACCGTAGGTTAGAAATAGCCCAGAGGTGGACGCTGGCCCCTCCCGGCGATGACAATGGGCGCAGTTGATATCCAAATAGGCGCGGGCCCGCAAGGCGGTGGGGGCAGATGCATCCCCAAACGCAGGGATGCTTGGGGCTTTGCGCGGGGCCGGGGCGCCTGTCAACAGGCCTTGCTTTGTCCAATAGCTTAACTGGTTCTCAGCTCCCGACGGATAGGTAAAATCTTTATTGAGGTTTCGGGCCTTGGGGCCAATGGGGCTGAATTTCCTGTTCAGTGTATGGCAGCCTTTACACTGGTTTTTATTGGGCACCACATAATTGATGTTGCGGCGCACCCCTTTTTTGTCAGTCCAAGACAGCGGCAAGCGCTTGCCTGCCAGCTTTAACACGGCATCGGTTTGTGCCTCGTTCCAAACATAGGCAAAGGCTGTCCAGCCTGCTCTTTGGTGGATCAAAAGCCGCGTCTCTACAAGCCGAATGGCCTTGTTTGGCTGTCTGAAGTCAGCCGGATAGGCAAACGTTTTAACCAACACACTACCAACCGGAAAATCAAACACTTCATCTTGACTGTATGCTGCCTTGCTGCCGGGCGGAATGAAAATAAAGCGGTATTTCTGGGCATAATCTGTGAACAGCGGTTGTTGCAGATCATAAGGGTGCAGGCCCTTATTGGGCGCTTGCGCGGCTGGGTTTGCAAACAATTGATATTCCGACAGACGTTTTGCGGGGCGCGGATTCAGCAAAGCCTCCAGATTTGGGCCTGCGTCTGCAGACGCTATCCCCGCCAACAAAAACGACAAAAAAGCCCATATGACAGCCAGTAAACGCACGATTACACCTTGCTTTCCTTCTAGAGTATTATGGTCTTCCTTTGATATGTTTTTGATATGTTAAGGGGCCGTTTTGCTTTTCTCTGTCAGGTTTTTCTCTTGCGGCAAAACAACCGGCGCGCGGGTTTCAAAGGAACCGTGATAGGCGCTGATATCGCGGTCAACGCCCGCATCCCACGGCACAATCATATCATAAACCATGTCTAAATTGACAAAGCTGGTTCCGTCTTTTTCTTTGATATGGATGCTGTCTTCCTCATCCGCGCCAAAAAATGCCGCCCAAATGCCGTCAACCGCGCCGTCCCAAACAATATCGGGCAAAGGCAAACCGGTTTTTGGCTGAATATGCTTTTTTGCGTCACCGTCTGGATCCCAGCCGCCGCGCCCATAGATGTTATCATGGACATAAATATTCTGCGCTAGCGGATTAAATCGAGGGTCTTCATAGTCATAGGCATACGCAAGAATAAGCAGATTGACGCTGGCATTTTCAGCCATTTCGTTGCCAAATAATTCCACATCCCGGTTTGACATCACCATAATGCCCGTCCCGCGCGGAACTGAGCCCACAACATTGCCGGGCGGCGCAAAGTTGGGCGTATCGTTATTGATGGATTTATTGTTATAAACCCGGATCGAATGGCCGCCTGTTTGCGGTAAATTGGGTAGATCAAAGATTAAAATTCCGCCGGTATTATGCGTGGAAATATTGCCGTAAACATCGGCGAAATAACTGTTTTCAATCTCAATACCTGCCACATTATATTCGGCCACGCTGTTGCGCACGATAATCTGTTGGCTTTGGCCCACATAAATTCCTGCGTCTGATGCCCCGCGCACCAAAGCACCGTCAATCAGCACATTTTTGCTTTCAACAGGATAAAGGCCGTATGCACCATTGTCTTTGTGGGGGCCTCGTGTCCATTCAACCCGCAAATTTACCAAAGAAAGCTGGTCCACGCCCTTGGCCTTAATACCGTCGCCCGGAGTGTCTTCGACCGACAAATCTTCGATGCGCACCCGGTCGGACGTAATCAACAATCCCTCAGACCCGCTGGTTTGCCCTTTAAAGGACAGAATGGTTTTGTCCCGGCCCGCGCCTTTAACTGTCACGTCCGGCACATCAAGCGACAAAGCACCGGTGAAATGATAGGTGCCTTCAGGGATAAGGATGGTTGTTCCGGGTTCAGCCAAAATCAGCGCTTCTTGCAAGTTTTCCTGCATGTCCCCTGAGGGATCAACGGTGATGCTATTGGCGGGCTTGGCCACCACTGTGGGCTGATCCGCTGCGCGCAACGGCGCAGGGGCGGCAAAGGCGGCCAGTATCAGTGCGCTGCCACATAAAATGGCTGCTACGGTATGTCTCATTTGTATCCCCAGATATGTGCTTACCATCTGCATATTGCCCAACCCCTCAGGCACGATACAGATCGCTCGAATATAGCCAGAGCTTGCCCCAGTACAGCGGGGAGGTCAAGAAGTCTAGCCTTTATAAACGCTGTGTAAAGGCCAGATAAACGCTGTGCAAAAGCTGGGGGCGTTACTCTGTCAGGTCTTCCCACAAGTCCTTGACCTTTGAGAAAAACCCTTCCGAGCGCGGGCTGATTGTGTCGCCGCCTTCGGCAGCAAATTCTTCCAGAAGTTCCCGCTGGCGCTTGGTCAGATTGACAGGTGTTTCAACCACCGTTTCAATGATCATATCCCCGACAAAACCACCGTTCAGTTCTGGCATACCTTTGCCGCGCAAGCGAAACTGGCGACCTGACTGAGTGCCTGCCGGAATTTTAATGCGCGCCCGGCCGCCGCCAATGGTTGGCACTTCGATTTGCCCGCCAAGCGTGGCTGTCGCCATTGGAATTGGGACTTGGCAATATAACATGTCACCGTCACGCTTGAACAACGGATGCGGCTTGATCGACAGGAAAATATATAAATCCCCCGCAGGTGCGCCGCGCATTCCGGCTTCGCCCTCGCCAGAGAGGCGTATCCGAGTACCCTCTTCGACCCCTTGCGGGACCTTCACTTGAAGCGTTTTTTCTTTATTGACCTTGCCTGCGCCTCGGCATTTTGTACATGGGTTTTTAATGGTGCTGCCTGCGCCGTGACACTTTGGGCACGCGCGTTCAACCATGAAAAACCCTTGGCTGGCACGTACTTTTCCGTGGCCGCCGCATGTGCCGCAAACCTCAGGCTTTGAGCCGGGTTCGGCACCAGAGCCGCCACATGGATCACAGGCCACCGAGGTCGGCACTGTTATTTTATCGCTTTTTCCAGCGAACGCTTCTTCAAGGGTGATTTCCATATTGAAGCGCATATCGCTTCCGCGTCCAGCTTGCGCGCCGCCGCGCCGACCACGGCCGCCGCCACCCATGAAATCCCCAAAAAATTCTTCAAAAACGTCTGAGAAATCAAACCCGGCACCGCCTGCGCCGCCACCCATGCCGCCCTCAAAGGCTGCATGGCCGTACCGATCATACGCCGCGCGCTTTTCCGCGTCTTTCAAGACATCATAGGCTTCGCCCATTTCCTTGAATTTTTTCTCAGCTTCTTTGTCACCGGGGTTGCGGTCAGGGTGGAATTGCATCGCCGCTTTGCGAAACGCTTTTTTCAGCGTATTTGCATCGGCGGATTTATCCACACCCAAAAGATCATAATAATCTTGCTTTGACATCTGCGGCTACTCCAACTTTTAGTATCAGCCTTACCAGTTAGCAGAACGCCGCCTCAAGGATATGTCCTCGGGCGGCGATCTAATAAATGGCGTTAGGCAGCCACTTTATTTTTTATCGTTTTCGTCAACTTCTTCGAAGTCAACATCCACAACATCGTCAGCATCTTCGGCTTCTGCAGCTTTGGCCGCAGCGTCTGCTTGCTCGACCTCAGTTTCATTGCCTGCTGCCGCAGCTTCTTCTTGTTGAGCTTTGTAAATTTGCTCACCAAGTTTCATTGACGCTTGTGTAAGCGCTTCTGATTTAGCCGCAATATCAGACGTATCATCGCCTTCAAGCGCAGTTTTCAAATCCGCCATAGCTGTTTCGATGGCTTTTTTGTCATCGTCACTAACTTTGTCGCCGTGCTCTTCAAGGTTCTTCTCAGCCGAATGTACAAGAGCTTCGCCTTGGTTTTTGGCTTCAACAAGTTCCTTGCGGGCCTTGTCAGCCTCAGCATTTGCTTCGGCGTCCTTGACCATGCCCTCGATGTCTTCGTCTGACAAACCACCAGAAGCCTGAATACGTATCTGCTGCTCTTTTCCGGTGCCTTTGTCTTTTGCTGTCACATTGACAATGCCGTTGGCATCAATATCAAACGCAACTTCAATTTGAGGCACACCGCGCGGTGCTGGTGGGATACCCACCAAATCAAACTGGCCGAGGATTTTATTATCGGCAGCCATTTCACGCTCGCCTTGGAAAACGCGGATTGTAACAGCGCCCTGATTATCTTCCGCAGTAGAAAAGACCTGACCCTTTTTCGTTGGGATCGTCGTATTGCGGTCAATAAGGCGTGTAAACACACCGCCCAAGGTTTCGATACCAAGCGACAAAGGTGTTACGTCCAGTAGCAGAACGTCTTTGACGTCGCCCTGCAAAACGCCGGCCTGAATAGCCGCGCCCATGGCAACCACTTCATCAGGGTTTACGCCTTTGTGGGGCTCTTTACCGAAAAATTCCTGAACGATTTCCTGAATTTTAGGCATCCGAGTTTGGCCACCAACAAGAACAACATCTTGAATGTCGCTGGCTTTTAGCCCGGCATCCTTCAGAGCCTTTTTACACGGAGCAAGCGTGCGCTTAACCAGATCAGCAACAAGGCTTTCCAGCTTGGCGCGGGTCAGTTTAACCTGAAAGTGCTTAGGTCCAGACGCATCTGCGGTAATGAACGGCAGGTTCACATCGGTTTGCTGTGAGCTAGACAGTTCAATCTTGGCTTTTTCTGCGGCTTCTTTCAACCGCTGAAGCGCCATCTTGTCTTCGCGCAGATCAATGGTGTTTTCTTTTTTGAACTCGTCGGCAAAATAATCCACCAAACGCATGTCAAAATCTTCACCGCCAAGGAATGTGTCACCGTTGGTGGATTTCACTTCAAACACACCATCGCCAATTTCAAGGATCGACACATCAAACGTACCGCCACCAAGGTCAAAAACAGCGATTGTGTGGCCGTCTTCTTTTTCTAGGCCATATGCCAACGCAGCGGCTGTTGGTTCGTTGATAATACGCAGAACCTCAAGACCGGCAATTTTACCAGCATCTTTGGTTGCCTGACGCTGAGCATCGTTAAAATAGGCAGGCACAGTAATAACGGCCTGATCCACATCTTCACCGAGATAACTTTCAGCGGTTTCTTTCATTTTCTGCAAGATCATCGCAGAAACTTGGCTTGGAGAATATTTCTCGCCCTTCGCCTTAACCCACGCGTCACCATTATCGGCTTTGACGATTTCATAAGGCACCATGTCCTTATCTTTTTGCGTGGTTGGATCATCAAAGGTGCGGCCAATCAAGCGCTTGATCGCAAACAGCGTATCAGACGGATTGGTAACCGCTTGACGCTTGGCGCCTTGACCAACAAGCCGCTCACCATCGTCGGTAAACCCAACAACAGACGGCGTTGTGCGCGCCCCTTCTGAATTTTCAATTACTTTTGGCTTAGAGCCATCCATGATAGATACGCAAGAATTTGTTGTACCTAGATCGATACCAATTACTTTACCCATTATTTTACCTCATCCCGTTGCAGCCGACTGCTGATAGACCTCATCATTGAGCATCTTTATGCAGCCTCTAGGGCTTCGTTAATATTGCATGCTAGTTTTAGTAAACCCCGAATATTTAGGCTGAGGCCTACCGCTTTCACGGCTTATATAGGGGCTGGATGTCGTAGCTGCAAGGCCTGAGGTTAAGAAAATAAAGCCTTGGCTTCAGAAATTTTGTAAGTTTTTTCTCAAGCTTTCGTCTTCTACAAGATGTGGGGCTTAGGGGCGGCTGAAATACTAGAATTGCGGAGCAACCAACACAGACGTGACCCACTGTCGCCAAACGCTTAAAGTATAAATTTATCCCCACGGCAAAGATAAGCCGTTGCAAATAGGCGCGCGCACAGTAAACTTGCAAAAAACACAGCCTGAAAACAGGCGTAATTCAGGCGGAAATATCCCATGACAGCTGAAACAGCCACCATAACCAGCAAAAAAGACAACCTGCTTGCTATATTAAAAGACATAGTTGTTATCATTGCTTTTTATCTGGTTTTCACCACCTTCGCATGGGGGGCCTTTCATATCCCTTCCAGCAGTATGGAGCCAACGCTTGAGGTTGGGGACCGGATTTTTGTTTCTAAATTTGCCTATGGTTATAGCCGCTATAGCTTTTTGTCTGATCCCAAATTTATCAGTGAGGGCCACTTTCTAGAAAGCAAGGCCGAGCGCGGGGACGTTGTGGTTTTCACGCTGCCTTACAAGCAGGATACAGATTTCATCAAGCGCGTGATTGGCTTGCCGGGTGATACTATTCAAATGCAGCAGGGCCGCTTATTTATCAACGGCAAGATCGTGCCTCGCCGATTTGTGCGCGAAGTACAATATACCAGCTATGAAGGCTATAATATCCGCGCCAAAGAATATGATGAAACGCTGCCCGGCGGCGTGAAACACCGCATTTACGAGCGTACCGACAGCGGCAATAGTGACAATACTCGTATTTTCAAAGTGCCGGCGGACCATTATTTTATGATGGGTGACAACCGAGACGCCAGCGCTGACAGCCGCTACCGAGGCCCCAATCCAATGGGTTATGTCCATAAAAAATATCTGGTAGGACGTGCAGACATTACCACTTTCAGCCTTTATGACTGCGACCAAGGCAAAGACATCGGCTGCTTTATCGGCATCCCTTACGGCCGCTTTTTCAACAGCATCAAATAATATAGTTTTTCCAACTGAGCTTTGCTGACGTGGCGCTCAAACGCCGCTTACGCTTCGCTAGAAATATGGCTAGGGCTTTGCCAGAGAGCTAAGGCGGGGGCGAGCTGAGACGGGGGCCTTCAC
>WFTS01000010.1 GCA_015485385.1 Kordiimonadales bacterium
GCTTGAAACAGGCCTCGCAGTTTAATATTCGGCGTAGGGTGCAGGGGATTCGGAATTTTACCCAGCCCAACAGCCTTTTTTCGCTGAAGACAAATATTTTGCGGACTTTGCTGTTGGCCAGTGATCCAAAAACCGCAGAGGCTTCTATCGCAGGGCGCTTGTCTGGGCTGCCCAAGCCGGTTCAATTGCAAATATCTGCGCCTGAGGTGGCACCGTCCACAGCAGCCATCGCCCCAAGCAAAGCCCAATTAAATGATGTTGTGGCTTTTATTCAGGCCGCAGTGCCTACCAAACAAACCAGCAAACATCAAACACGCAAATATTCAGGCCCGACCACCCAAAATGTGCGACAGGATTTAATCCGCGAGATTTGTGCAGAAGAAGAGCGAGAGCCGTTCCCTGCGAACAATGGGGCTGCCCGCGCTGTGGTCTTTATCAATGCCGCGCAATTCCAAAATGCAGATACGACAAAGCAATTTTCCTTGCTGTTAAGCCAGCTTGAAAAGCGCGGGCTGGAGAGGCTGGTTATTCTTGAAATCCGCCCTGGACATTCCATGAAGGGGGCGGATTTAAGCTGGTGGTCACTTGCGACAGATATTGTGCCGCTTCCGCTTTCCGATAGTAGCGTGGCGTACAGACTGTATTTGGGGCGCCGGGTTGCTCAAGAAATGGGGCTTTTCATTAAAGAAAGCGTAAGCATATTGGCTCGGACAGGGGATGTGTTGATTTGCTGTGGGACAGCGGCTGGGATTGAAGCTTTTGGCCAAGCAAAACCTGCTGGCGCGCCCGGTTATGTGTTGCTTGACCCTGCCTTTGCGCCGACAGATCTGCACCAATCTGGCTATGGTTCAAAATTGCTGGCTTATGAACATGCCGTCTCAAGCGTGGTAACAGAGGATGGCGCATATATTGATAGCATGTGCGCGGCGGGCTTTCCTTCAGGGAAATTCCAAAGTGTCGATGATTTTTGGCAAAACTGGAGCGTGTAGAGCGCTAAGTGTTCAGTGCGTAGCATTGTATTGTGCGCCAACAGCTTCTATAGAGACATAGACAGAACAACTAATATTAGGCAGTGATTTTAAACGGAACGTGATGCAAAAAACTGACATAAAATGTCTGGTTCCAGACCTGCCAGACGTGGCTGAGGTACTGCCGTATCTGCACGAAATGCAGGCTAATCGCTGGTACACAAATTTTGGGCCGCTTAATCAGCGCTTTGAAGCTGAGATGATAGATTTTTTTGCCGCCCAAGGGTCATCAGGCTTGAGCGTTGGCACATTTTCTTCTGCGACAACGGCGCTAGAGTTGGTTTTGCGAGCGATGCAACTGCCTCGGAGAGGGCGTGTATTAATTCCAGCACTGACCTTTCCTGCAACAGCCCTAGCGGTGATCAATGCAGGACTTGAACCCGTTTTAGGTGATGTGGATCCGGATAGCTGGGAACTGACAGCAAACGATGCCCAAGCGGCGCACAGTGATAAACCATTTGTTGCCGTGATGCCGGTCGCTGCGTTTGGAAAGCCAGTGCCCGTGCAGGCGTGGCAAGATTTTCAGCGTATTTCAGGGGTTCCAGTTATCCTTGATGCGGCTGCTGCTTTGGGTCAGCAGGCGGTGCCTACAGACCTTATTACCGTGTTTAGCCTCCATGCAACCAAGCCTTTTGGGGTTGGCGAGGGCGGACTTATAGCCACCAGCGACACCCAATTGTTGGCGCGTGCACGGTCGCTTTCCAATTTTGGCTTTGCGGGTACGGGCGGTGTTGTGCAGCAGGCGGGGACCAACGCCAAGTTCGGGGAATATTACGCTGCCGTTGGACTGGCGCAGTTGAAGCGCTGGCCAGAGGTTATGGACCGCCGTAGCGCAGTTAATGCGGCTTATAGGCAAAGGCTTGCTCCGTTTGAGGGCCGTATTCGGCTGCAAGCTGGGTCTGAGGATTTTACTCCGGCGGTTTTCCCTGTTTATGTAAAAGACAAAGCCAAAGCGATAACACAAGCCATGGCTGCGGCGGGCATTTTAACCCGGCACTGGTATTTGCCTTTGTTGCACAATCATCCGGCGCTTTCACACCTCGAGGCTGTAAAGACAGGTACGGACGTAAAGACAGGTGCAGACACAGCCCTGAAAGCTTGTATGCAACTAGAGGACAGTTTGATCGGATTGCCGTTTCACGGCTTTCTATCAGATGCTGACATTGATAGAATCTGCCAAGTTTTAGAACAGCAATTATAATATTTGAAGATATGTGACATCTATGAGCAAAACAGTAACCAAGATAAAGACCCCGGTTAAAGCCTCAGTGAAAGAGGGTAAAACCGACAAAGCTAAGGCCCCGGATAAACCGCCGATAAGTAAGCGCATCGAGGCGTTTCAGCGGCTGGTTATGGCAAAATCATATAAAAAAGCCATTGAAAATTTACGGGCTATTTTTGCGACTTTAGAAAGCGGAAATGAAGGTTTTGGCCAAACTACGATCAAAGTCACCCCCGCCGCAGAAATAGAAGCCACTTTGTTGGCGTCTTCGATCACAAATTTGCTTTTAGATCCCGGTTTTGCCCTTACGCGGCCTGCGTTGATGGTGTTTTCCCAACATAAGCGGGTAATGTGCCAGACATTTGAAGTCAGTGGCTTTCGCGGGACGTTTCATTTTATGCGCCTGTTTGGGACTCCCGGCGAAAATGGTAGCCTGCATTTCCAAAAGCAGAATGTCATTAAGCTTTTTTGTGCCTTGTCGTTAAATGCAATGACAGATCAATTGTTCACCCTGTTTTTGCGGCAAAATCCTAATGTAACATGGCCTTTGGTGAATGGCTTTTTGTCCGAGCAGATTTTATGGTCTCAAAATGCTGAAAAGATACGGGCTAAAATTCTAGCCTCAGGCAAGCACTGGGAAAATATCGAAGCAACGACCGGAATTGTCCGTAATCTTGGCCCGGCTTATATGGGGTGCAGCTATGCAGATGCTCCGCATAAGCATAATATAAAAACGACAATGAATGCGATCACCCGGCGTTGGCTGCTGGAGCAAGGCATTGAAGATGTTCCTGAAAATACGTCAGGGCGGCGCGGCGTCAAGCGCAAGCCAACTTTGATTGTCATGGCAGAATTATATAATAGCACGCACGCCATGCACCGCTGTTATGGCCCCGCAATCCGCAGCTTGAAAAACCGTTTCAAGCTGATCTATATGTCGATGGAAGGCAAGTGCGATAAAAAATTGCACGATATGTTCGATAAAATTGATACGACCAAATTTAACGCGACAAATCCAAAAGCATTTTTTGACAAAGCGAAATCATACCGTCCTGATGTGGTATATTACCCCAGCGTCGGGATGCGGATGCTGTCGATCATGGGATCAAATCTGCGGCTTGCACCTGTACAATTTATGACATACGGCCATCCGGCGACAACCAAATCCCCTTTTGTGGATTATGCTGTTCTGGTGGATGGTCAAATTGGGTCAGAGGATACCGTTGACGAGACAATCCTGTACCGGCCTTCAACCGCCCGTTGGCAGCGCCGGTTTGACGCCAAAGATATTAAGCCGAAGTTTAATGCCAACCCTCAGGTGGTGCGTATTGCAGTGCCTGCATGGTCACGCAAAGTCACGCCGCAGTTTATCGCAACATGTCAAGAAATTCAAAAACGAGCAAAGCGGAAAACAGAATTTGTATTTTTCCCCAACGGGGCGGGATCGTTGTTTCAGGCTTTTGAGCGCCGTATCACATCTATGTTGAACGCGAAGTGCCTGCCGCGCACCAATTATAATAGTTATATTAAAAATCTGAATGAATGTGACCTTTTCCTGAGTACGTTCCCGTTTGGGGCAACCAACGGGATTATTGATGCGGCGGTGCAAGGATTGCCGGTTGTTAATATGGTCGGGGACGAAGTACATGCGGCCAACGATTCGGATATAGTGGCAAAGTTTGGCCAGCCTGATTGGTTAACCACTCGATCACGCGAAGACTATATCACAGCCGTGTTGCGCCTTATTGAAAACGGCGAGGAACGTGTAAAAATTAGCCGGGCGATTGCAGATTTTGATCATGAAACTGGATTGTTCTTGGCCTCGCCTTCTGGCTGTGAAGCGTTTGCTCTAGCCGTTGAAGCCGCGTACCGCCATCATGAAACGATGCAGGCAGAGGGCAAAAAATCGTGGAAACATGATGACCTTGTTCGTCTTACACAAGGCAAAGCCTGATGAAGCTTGCAATCATGCAGCCCTATTTTTTTCCGTATTTGGGCTATGTGCAATTGATGAACGCAGTGGATGTTTTTGTTTTTTATGATGATGTGAATTTCATCACGCGCGGCTGGATTAACCGCAATAATATTTTGTCCCGCACAGGGCCGCAGCGGTTCACGCTTGAATTAAAAAAGGCCAGCCTCAACAAGAAAATCAATGAAATCCAAATCGGCGGCAACCGGGCCAAATTATTGCGCTCGATCGAAATGAATTACCGCCGAGCGCCATTTTTTAGCCAAGCCATGCCCTATGTCAGGGATTGCCTAGAATATGAAACCGACCATTTAGCCAGCCTGCTGCACCATAATCTTGAGGCACTGGCAGGGCTTTTAGGGCTTGAGACCCGTTTTTTGGTGTCATCCCAGTTGGAAAATTCGCATCAGGACTTGTCTGGCACAGACCGGATTTTGGCTATCTGCAAAGAGCTTGCTACTGACCATTATATCAATGCCGAAGGCGGCAAGGCGCTGTATGCGAACAAACCATTTGCAGACGAAAATATAGACCTTAGTTTTCTGCATCATACGCCTGTTGAGTATGAGCAGTTCCCTAAGATGCCAGATTTTGTGCCAAATTTATCCGTTTTAGACGCCCTGATGTTTGTCGGCATAGACGGCGTAAAAGACCGGCTGCCAGCTTATCAGTTGATCAAGACGACTTAGCGGCATAATGATCAAATTCTGCCCGAAGGGTTTGGGCGTCTGCTGTGGAAAGCTTCACGGTTTTGCTAACCGGGAAGGCTTTTGTGTGCTGTTCAGCGATGTCATCAAGGGCAAAGCCTTGCGCGGCCATACGGGACTGGATAGCCTCATATGCGGCCTTGGGGGTGCGGCAAAACGCTTCATATTGCAGCGTTAATTGACGGGTGTCCGGCACCTTTTCTAGCTCGTGGCGTACGGCTTTTCCGGTATAATGAATTTGCCCCGCCACCTGCGCTAGCGGGCTTTTGCCGATAAGCTGATCATATTCAGCGGGTTTGAAACTATACCATTTTGAGGCATCCCCAAAAAACCGTTCCCGTGCGAAATACAGCGATTGTCCGGTGAAAAAATCATCCCGTTCCATATTGAGAAAGATGACCTTATCCAAGATTTCATCGAGGAAGGAGATATGCCAATTCATAATCATGCCCTTGAGCACAACAGGCTTATCAAATGCGGCTTCAATCCCGGCCAAGCCCTCTAGGAAGGCGGCCGTATCGCAGTTTTCCAGCGCTTCAGGGCTAAGCTGTTGTTTTTCTCCAAAGGCAAAAAACCGCCGCCAAAAATACCAGAATTCACTAGGAGCAAGTGCACCGTCAGTTTTGCCGAGCGCAGAACTATATTGGTATGATTTGGACAGACCTATCTGCTCGGACGGATCAAAATCGGCTAAGGCTTGCTGGGTCAGGGCTCCAAAATATGGATTGCTGTAAAATCGTGCTAGCAGGTTACTGGGATATGCAAAATGACCGGTTGCGGCAAGCCACTGAAGCGCGAGCGTGGTGCCGGACCGCGCATTACCAACAATGACAATAACCGGATATTTTGGCCTTGCATATGGCGGCTTCACTGCGGTTTTGATGCTTTCATTTATTATAGAAAGCACGCCCTCAAGATTATCGCTGCGCTCAAA
>WFTS01000011.1 GCA_015485385.1 Kordiimonadales bacterium
AAACGGATCACTGGCCGTGGATAGTGGGGCAATGGATAGGGTTTGCTAGCGCCCAAGCGTTTTAAGCTGTGCTATCTTAGCAAATACGGTCGGCAAGCCTATGCCCTCAAGCTCAGAAACTGGATGCCAGAAGCCATTTTCAATGTTTAGGCGCTTGCCTGAAAGTGCTGTTACAAGCTGTGTTTCAAGATGAAAATGGGTGAAGGTGTGTTTGGCGATGCCCTTGCTCGGCTGCCACGCGGCCATTGTGGGCGCATGATGCAGATACTCTGGAGCGTCCGGTATGGATGCCTGTTCTCTCCAGGGTGACGAGAAAAAGCCAGGCATGCCGCCAAGCAAGCCTTTGGGGGGTCTGCGCTCTAAGAGGATATGCCCGTCATGCTCTAACCAAAAGGAAACTGCGCGGCGCGTAGGTTTGGCCTTTTTGGGGGCTTTTATGGGATAACGCTCCATATCATCAGCCTTTGCAGCCGCGCAGGAGTTTTGCACTGGACACCGTTGGCAATCAGGGTTTTTGGGGCTGCACACACTGGCACCCAAATCCATCATTGCTTGGGCAAAGTCTCCTGGCCTGTTTTGGGGCGTCAGTTTGGACACATAAGTTTTGATGGCTTTTTTTGCGGCAGGCAGCGGTGTTTCAATGCGGTATTGGCGGGCGATGATACGTTCTATGTTGCCGTCAACAACAGCAACAGATTCCCCAAATGCAATGGACGCAATCGCGGCAGCCGTATAATCTCCAATGCCGGGAAGTTTTATCAGGTCTGCGGCTTTTTCAGGGAATTTTCCGCCCATAGTGTTTGTGATCACATCAGCGCATTTATGCAGGTTTCGAGCCCGCGCATAATAGCCTAGCCCCGCCCATTCTTTTAAAACATGGTCAACGGGAGCCGCTGCCAAATGCTCGACCGAGGGCCAGAGGATCAGAAACTTCTCAAAATATGCAGTCACCGCCCGAACGGTTGTTTGCTGCAGCATGATCTCTGATAACCACACATGATACGGATCAACCGAGCAGCCGTTGGCTGCGCGCCACGGCAGGGTGCGTGCATGTTGATCATACCAAATAAGAAGCTGTTCGGAGAATTTTACCATTATACGCGCTTGAAACGACCCTTTTAGAGCAGTTTGATCCGATTTTTGTTGTAGCCTCTTGGGGCTTCAGGTAGCACAGACCATAGAGTTTAAGGAGCCAAGGGCAAGCCAAATGGCAAAGGCACCAGAAAAACCAGCAAAGTCTAAAAAGCCAGCAGCGAAGAAAAAAACCTATCGCCGCTATAAGACCCTGTCTGCCGCTCGCGCCGCCAGCAGCCTTCTGTCGCCTGCCATGCGTGCAAAAGGCTTTGCTCAGGCTGAAGTAGTAACCCGCTGGCCGCAAATTGTTGGGCCAGAGCTGGCGGGGTCATGTGTGCCGCAGCGGCTTATATTTCCGCGTGGTGAAAAGATAGGGGCCAAGCTGGTTATTCGCTGCTCGTCGGCGTTTGCGACGCTTCTTGAGCATAAAGCCCCGCATATTATCGATATGGTTAACCGCTTTTTTGGTTATGGGGCTGTGGCGAGGCTGGAAATAAAACAAGGCCCTATACGCACTATCAAGCGATTGCCTGCTAAGGAAAAAAGGCCATTATCGACCAAAGACGATAAAGCCTTAAATAGATTGGTGGGAAATGGGGACTTGAGCCCTTTGAAAGAAGCTGTCAAAAGCTTGGGAGAAATGGTTCTCTCGAACGAGGAAACCACGAAGTGACACGGCGCTGTGCCGGTCTTTGTAATCTGTTCACAGTTTGGGGATTTTCAATGATGTTTAAATTGGCTTTTATGACGAAATATACGTTTTCTGCGACCCTTTTACTGTTAGCAAGCAGCTTTGGTGTTGCTGCACAGGACGGCGCTACGAGCGCTGATGAGGTTGACGCTAAAGCTCCAGAACATATTCACGGCGATATCGTTTACGGCAGCAAGGATGCTCCGGTTGAGATTATTGAATATGCCTCAATGACGTGCCCACACTGTAAAAGCTTTAATGATACGGTTCTGGTGCATCTGAAAGAAGAGCTGATCCCACAAGGGAAAGTGCGCTTGGTATTTCGAAATTTTGTCCGGGACCGGGCCGATTTGGCCGTCGCAGTTATGACCCGCTGTGCCGCTGATGTGGATAAGGCAAAAGCCCTGATCGAAACGTATTTCGCGCAGCAAAATGAATGGGCACGAGCACCAAAACCCGGCATTGCTATTCAGTCTATCGCAAATCTGAGCGGCATCAGTTTCGAGCGCTTGAATGAATGCAGTTCAAGCCAAATCATGGCCGAGCATCTGATAGAAATGCGCCAGCAGGGCGACCGTTTATACAAGATTGAATATATCCCAACTGTTTTGCTAAACGGAACAAAAGTTCAGTTTAAAAACTTTGAAGATTTGCGGGATAAAATCGAATTGGCACTGATCGGGAAATAACACGTCTTACGGCGACAGGCGAAAGTAAAAAATGACTCGTCAGCGCCGAGATAACAGTTTAAAACACAACATATAGTATATGGAGTTGATATGAGCTACCAAACATACCAAAAATCATTTGTTTCAGCTGGCAAGGCTATTGGCGCGGCTGCTGTGCTTCTTATGCTGGCTGCGTGCGGCGATGCGGGCAGCGAAAGCGGCAATATTGTTGATGCACAGGATTTGCTTGCCGCCGATCAAACTGTTGAAGGGAAAGCAGGAACTTGGGGCGATATCACATACGGTGATAAGGATGCACCGGTAACTGTGATTGAATATGCCTCCATGACCTGCCCGCACTGTGCGAATTTCTCTACTAATATTTTCCCGAAAGTGAAAAAAAAGTTTATTGATACGGGCAAAATTCGCTTCATCTTCAGAAATTATGTGATGAATGGTACGGATATGACAGCGGCTATTGTTGCGCGGTGTCGCGACGAAGCAACCGCACAACGCCTGATAAAAGTTTTTTATAGTCGCCAACGGGAATGGTCAGGAGCGCAGGACCGTAACGCCGCTTTGGCGTCACTTGTGCGGCGCAATGCCAACATGAGCCGGTCTGAATTTGATCGCTGTGCCTCTAATCGCGAGATGATGACGGGCCTGACAGAAATGACCAAGCGCGCGACCGGATTTAAAGTCGTTGCGACCCCCACAGTTTTTGTGGACGGCGTTGCGATTGATAATTTCCTCTGGGACAATCTTGAGAAGGTCTTGGACGAAGCAACATCAAAATAAATATCAGAACGCTTGGGCTTGGATAAGCCTGCTGTGTGAATAGAAATGACGGGATGGCCCTTATATCTGCCGGGGAGGGCAGGGGCCACCCCAAATAAGGGACCACCATCCGCCTAGGGGAGGCACCAAACGCCATGCGTTTTTCGCGTCTGCGATTATCGGGGTTTAAATCCTTCGTCGATCCGACCGAACTTCATATTGAAGAAGGTCTGACCGGCGTTGTGGGCCCGAACGGCTGCGGAAAATCGAACCTTTTGGAAGCCATTCGCTGGGTGATGGGGGAAAACCGCGCCAAATCACTGCGCGGTAGCGGCATGGATGACGTGATCTTCATGGGCACTGATAAACGCCCGGCCCGTAATTTCGCCGAAGTAACGCTGGTGATAGATAATTTCGATCGCAGCGCCCCCGCAGACTATAATGATCAGGATATGATCGAGGTTACCCGCCGGATTGAGCGCGAAAGCGGTTCGGCTTACCGCATTAACGGCAAGGATGTGCGCCAAAAAGATGTGCAGCTTTTGTTCGCGGATGCAGCGACAGGCGCGCATTCTCCTGCGCTCGTTAGTCAAGGGCGCATCGGCAGCTTGATCAATGCAAAACCACAAGATCGCCGCCAAATCCTTGAGGAGGCCGCCGGTATATCCGGTCTGCACACACGCCGGAAAGAGGCTGAAAGCAGGCTTCGCAGTGCAGAGAGCAATCTTGTGCGGGTGCAAGATGTTGTACAGGCGATGGAGGGGCAAATCTCTGGCCTGAAGCGCCAAGCTCGGCAGGCGATTCGCTACCGAGACGTGTCTGGTGATATCCGGCAGACCGAAGCCAGCCTTATGTATATCAAGTGGAAACTTGCCGCTGAAGACGTGATTGCGCTAGAGCAAGGCTTGCGCGTGGCCGAGGCAGATGCAGCCGATGTCGCCAAGCAAGTTGCTGCTATTTCTACTGAACAATCGATCACGGCAGCATTGTTGCCGCCGCTGCGCCAAGCTGACAGCGAAATGGCAGCCAAGCTGCAACGTTTGGCGATCGAGAGAGAAAACCTAGAAGCCGAAGGGGAACGCCGCAAACAGGCAGCCCTGACATTGCGATCCGCCCTAGAGCAGATTAGCCAAGACCGAGAGCGGGAAACAGAAATTCGCAGCGATGCGCAGGCTGCGCTTGATCGATTAAATGCTGAAAAATCTCGGCTGGAAGCAGCGCAGAACGCTGAAAAGTCAGCAGGTATCGAAGCCCGTGAAGTCTTGGACAGTGCAACCAAAGCCGCAAGCGAGGCGGAGCGTCAATTTGATCAATTGAGCGAACAAGCCGCAGAAGCGCGGGCGCGGCGCTCTAGCTTTGAAAGTGATAAATTGGCGGTTGTCCGCCGCATGGAACAGTTGGCTTCTGAAAAAGTGCGCTTGAAAAGTGAAATCGTGGCCATCACCGATGAAGACGATGTAATAATGGCTTTAAAGGCTGCGCAAAGTCAGGTCGAAAAGGCTGAAAAAGCTCTTGAGGTAGCAGGCTCTGGCATGGCGGCGGCCGAGGCTGCCACAGTGGCAGCGAGGGCTGCACGCAACGAAGCCGATGCGGTGCGCTCTGAGATAATAGGAAAAGCAAAAACGCTTGACGGTGAAATTACCAGCTTGCAGGCGCTTTTAAGCGCCCCAACGGGTGAAGAAGCCCCGGTAGCAGATAGTCTGAAGGCCCAAGTAGGCTATGAAATAGCCGTTGGCGCAGCCTTTGGGGATGATATTGATGCCGGTCAGGACGTGAGTGCAAGCCGTTACTGGCAAAAACTAGAGGGTCCCAACGATATTAGCTGGCCCAAAGCCGTTAAACCACTGAGCGATTTTGTATCAGTGCCGGATGTTCTCAAGCGCAGGCTTTACCATACGGGACTTGTAGAGAATGAAGCCGCAGGTGCAATGGCTGCTCAGGCTTTAGCCCCTGGGCAACTGATTGTTGATATGGTGGGCAATTTTTGGCGTTGGGATGGCTTTGTCAAAAAATCCGGGGCGCCAAGCCGGGCTGCGATCCGGCTCGAACAAAAAAACCGTTTGCTTGGCTTGGAGGCTGATTTAAAGGCGCTAAACGAAGCGACTGTGGCCAGTGAAAAGGCTGCCTCTACTGCCTTTGCCGCCCATGAAAAAGCCCGTGAAGCCGAACAGAGAGCGCGCAGCCTGCGCCAAACGGCTGAACGTGATCTTGCCGCGCACCGCCGCGCTCATGTCATGGCAGAGCAAGAAGCCAGCAAACGCGCCAGTCGGGTTGGCATGTTTACCGAATCGCTCGCACGGATAGGGGCAGAGGCCGAAGAAACGGCAGCCCGCCAAACGGAGATCGAAAATCAAATCAAGGCCCTGCCAGAGCTTGATACGCTGGACAAAGACCTAACTGAGATGCGCAGTAGAGTTGAGGGGCTGAGGAATACACTCAGTACAGCACGAGCCGCTTATGAAAATCTACGGCGGGACGCACAAGCCCGCACTGATAGGCTTATAGCGATTGCGACGGAGGCGGGAGCTTGGTCCCTTAGAGTGTCCAGCGCGCAGAAGCAGTTAAAATCCCTAGATGAGCGCGAAACGGCGGCAAAGCAACAGCTTGCGGCGGCAGAAGCCAGCCCGGAAGATCTGGAAAGACGCAAACGCGCATTGATGGACCTGTTGGAAGAAGCAGAAAAAGACCGCGCTGCTACAAGTGACAAGCTTGTGACAGCCGAAGCAACGCTGAAAGATAAAGATCAGGCCCTGAAAGACATTCAATCTCGTCTCGCAGAGGTGCGAGAACGCCAAATCCGCGCTGATGCTACACTAGAAAATGCTGTTGCCCGGCGCAAAGATATTGCGGCGCAAATCGCAGAGCGCTTTGAATGTGCGCCCACGCAGATTCTGGAAAAAGTTGAGTTGGATACTAGCGATAGCCTGCCGGAACCGGCTGTTTTGGAAGTAAGGCTTGAGAAATTAAAGCGGGAGCGCGACCGTATGGGCGCGGTGAATCTGCGTGCCGATGAAGAACTGACAGACATCAGCGAACAGCTTGATCATCTTGTGAAGGAGCGCGCGGACCTAGAAAACGCAATTGCCCGTCTGCGACACGCTATTGGAAATTTAAATAAAGAAGGCCGTGTACGGCTTTTGTCAGCGTTTGAAGTGGTTAATAAGCATTTTGGCGAGCTGTTTACCAGTTTATTTGGCGGCGGAGCGGCACATTTGGAGCTTACAGAATCGGACGATCCTTTGGAAGCTGGCCTTGAAATTTTTGCCAGTCCGCCCGGAAAAAGATTGCAGGCTCTGTCCTTACTTTCGGGCGGAGAACAAGCACTGACAGCGCTTTCACTGATCTTTGCCGTCTTCATTACCAACCCTGCGCCTATTTGCGTTCTTGACGAAGTGGATGCCCCGCTTGATGATGCAAACGTAGAGCGGTTTTGTAACCTTTTGGACAATATGACCGGCCGTACTCGCACCCGATTTTTGATTGTCACGCACAATGCGGTTTCGATGGCTCGCATGAGCAGGCTGTTTGGTGTGACAATGGCTGAACGCGGAATCTCGACACTGGTTTCGGTGGACCTTGAGCGCGCTGAGGAACTAAAGGAAGCTGGTTAATGCGGAAAAATTGTAAAAACCAAGTTAAATCAATGGCTTAATAAAGGGTGATTGGTTCTTGACAGCGCTTAGGCCGTTCACTATGTTGGCCCCGATTTTGGCAGCGCTTTGATTTCGGTTGAAGCGCCCGGTAGAAGCGCCTAACAGAAGGCTTTGATGCGGTGGGTGACAAGAAAGACAACCCAAAGCAACAAACTTTTGAAGAGCGGTTGAGCCAAGCCCAATTGAAAGTGCAGGGTACGCCTGAGGCAAAAGAGCCTGACAGCGCGTCAAATGTTGCTTTTAGGATGGGTGTTGATCTGGTAGCAGGTACAGGCGTTGGCGCCTTTATGGGCTACTGGTTCGATATTTGGTTCGATACAAAGCCGCTATTTTTAATAGCGCTTTTGATACTGGGTTTTGTCGCTGGTGTACGCAACGTGGTTCGTTTGGCCCGACAGGTACAAGACGCAGACGAAGCTGACGAACAATAGAGTGAATATATTTTCGGCGAGCCTTTTGCCCGCCGTATTAATTTAGTGAGACGATAGCCGTGGCAAGTCCTATTGAGCAGTTTAATATTAAGCCGATCGCCCATTTTGAACTTGCGGGCATTGACGTTTCTTTTACCAATAGCTCTTTGTGGATGGTCATTGTTGTTGCCTTGCTTTCGCTGTTTCTGATTGGCGGTACACGCAAAAGCGCCTCTGTTCCGGGGCGTTGGCAGGTCATGGTTGAGCTGATGTACAGCTTTATAGCAGGCATGATCCGTGACAATGTGGGCAAAGAGGGCAAACAATATTTCCCCTTCATTTTCACGCTGTTTGTTTTTGTTCTGGGCCTGAATTTGGCGGGTATGGTGCCTTATGCCTTCACGGTTACCAGCCATATTGCGGTCAATTTTGCGATGGCGGCTTTTATCTTCATTGGCGTGACGTTGGTTGGTTTTGCCAAAAACGGCGCAGGGTATTTGAAATTATTTGCCCCTAGCGGTGTACCGATGTGGCTGCTCCCTATGATCGTTTTGATCGAACTTATTTCTTATTGCACCCGGCCTATCAGCCTTTCTGTGCGTCTGTTTGCTAACATGCTGGCGGGCCATATTATGATGAAGGTTTTTGCGGGCTTTATCCTAAGCCTCGCTGCCGCTGGCGCGGTTGGCATGGTTGGTGCCGTTCTGCCGTTTACAGTGAATGTTCTGTTGACCGGCCTAGAGATTTTGGTGGCTTGCTTGCAGGCCTATGTATTCACGATTTTGACCTGTATTTACCTGAATGATGCGATGCATCCTGCACACTAAGACACAGGCAATAGAAGAAATTTAACTTATTTCCATTCACAGAGAAGGACTTTAAAATGGACGCTGAAGCAGCAAAATTCATCGGCGCGGGTATCGCAACTCTTGCACTTGCGGGTATCGGCATTGGCCTTGGTAACATCTTCGGTAGCTATCTTTCTGGCGCATTGCGCAACCCATCCGCTGCACCGAAGCAGTTCACGAACCTTTTGATCGGCTTTGCGCTGACAGAAGCAACAGGCCTGTTTGCTCTGGTTATTGCCTTCTTGATCCTTTTCTCAAACTAAGAGAAACGATCTTGTCCCTTTTGGGATGTCGGCAAGGCATAGGCGTTACCCATATGGGGGACAAATATGCTACAAGACCGTATCTTTTGGGTATGGGTGGAGGCCAAGGCACCATCACAGTATGATGGGCAGACGCTTCTAAATTGTGAACACCAAGCCATAGAGGCATGTGATGGCATTAGCCAATACAATATTAGCGCAGGCTGCGACCGACGTTGCTCATGAAGCATCAAAAGGTGGCTTGCCGCAGTTGAATGTGATTGAGGACGGTAGTTTTACCAACCAGATCGCATGGTTGCTGATCACCTTCTTTGTTCTGTTCGTTGTTGTTTGGCGCACTGTCTTGCCGCGCGTGACAACAGTGCTGGAAGAACGTGAAGAAGGCATCGCCAATGATCTTGATTCTGCCGGACGCCTAAAGGCTGAGGCAGAAGAAGTGAAAGCGGCGTATGAAGCTGCAGTTGCAGATGCGCGCGCAAAAGCCCAAGCAACCATCCTTGGTACTAAGGATGCTATTCAGGCTGATATTGCAGCAACTTTGACCACACTTGAGGCTAAACTGGCTGAAAATGCCGAAGAGGCATCTGCGCGCATTGCAAAGGCCAGCAACGAGGCCTTAGCAAGCTTGGACACTGTTGCAAGTGAGGTTGCAGCGGCAATGGTCACGAAGCTTAGTGGTGTCAAAGCTTCTGAGAAAGACGTAGCAGCCGCTGTTACCGCGGCGCTTGCAAGCGTAGAGGAGGCTTAATATGTCAGCTGGCGAACCATTTTACGCAAGTACAACTTTCTGGGCTGGATTATCGACGGTCGTGTTTGTTGGTGGTGTTCTTTATAAGAAGGTCCATCACACTATCGGCGAAATGCTGGATGCACGCGCGGATGAAATCCGCAAACAGATCGACGAGGCCAAATCTCTACGCGCTGAAGCTGAGCAGATGCTGATTGAGTATCAACGCAAGCAACGCGACGCAGAAAAAGAAGCGGCTGACATGATTTCGCAGGCAGAAGATGATGCCAAGCTGATGACAGAAGCGGCCAAAGGCGACATTGCCGATTTGATCGCTCGGCGTTCACACGCTGCCGAAGAAAAAATCGCACAGGCAGAAGTGGCTGCTATCAAAGAAGTCCGGGCTGCTGCGGTTAATGTGGCTGTGGAAGCTGCAACAGCAGTTCTTGCCAATAGCTTGAAAGGCAAAGTAGGCAAAGCGCTTACAGATGCAGCGATCAGCGAAGTGGATACCAAACTGCATTAAACGGGCTTGCTTGTTCGGTGAACGATTTCCGTTAAATTTATAGCAACGCCCTGCCTATCGGTGGGGCGTTTTGCGTTTAAGTGGATCAAATATGGATCATATGTCTGTATGCTAACTGTTTGCAAACAGACGCTTAACTGGCATAACTAAGTCTATAGTTCACTTCTTTCAGATCAAGATCAAGGGAGGCCCTGCGTGCAGCGCCAGAATTCAAACAATCTGATGCGTCTAGCGACCCGCGCTGCCGTGACTGTTGCAACTATATTGGTGCTGACCAAGGCGTATGTATGGTGGTTGTCAGGTTCGGTTGCTCTGTTGGGGTCCTTAACAGATTCTCTGCTGGATTTGGCGGCGTCTTTGGTGACGCTGTTTGCTGTGAAAACCGCAATAGCACCTGCTGATGAAGATCACCGATTTGGCCATGGCAAAGCCGAAGCTCTGGCCGGGCTGTTTCAGTCAGCAATTATGGGCGGTTCTGCGCTCTTTTTGTTTTTAGAGTCCGGGAAAAATTTGTGGCACCCTGTTGTTGTTGAGGCGTCTGATTTGGTGATACGCGTTTCCGTGTTAGCGATTTTTCTGTCGCTTCTGCTGGTTTCTTTTCAAGCATATGTGATCCGGAAAACCAAATCCTTAGCCATTCAGGGCGATCATTTGCACTATACCGGCGATATATTACTGAATATCGGCGTGATGGCGGCCGCTTATGCCAGCGCACGCGGATACCTTTACGCAGATGGAATATTCGGCATGATGATCGCGGGATATATTGTCTATGGAAGCATTGGCATAGCGCGCCCGGCGATCAATATGTTGATGGACCGAGAAATGCCAGATGAAGACCGTGAAGCTATTTTCAATATGGCGCTCGGCAATCCGGCGGTTCGCGGGCTGCATGAGCTTAAAACCAGATTATCTGGCCGTGACATTTTCATTCAGATGCATATTGAAGTGGACAGTAAAATCACCGTCAGCGAGGCGCATTTTATCTCGGACGAGGTGGAAGGCGTGATCGGTGAACATTATCCAGATGCTGAAATTATCATTCATATTGACCCACCGAGCGAACGCTCTGTAGACCTGACACTCGCCGAACTTAGGGATGAGGACGCGCGCTGATGCTTACAATATTCGGAATTAAGAACTGTGACACGGTTAAAAAAGCCCGCAAATGGCTCGAAGCTGAGGCCATAGAGTACCGGTTTCATGATTTCCGTAAGGACGGTCTGGATGCTGCCCTGATTGATGGCTTTATCACCGCTCTTGGCTATCAAGCCCTTTTAAATACGCGCGGCACCACATGGCGCAAACTTGACGAAGCTGATAAAGTTGGGATAGATGCCGATAAGGCCAAAGCCTTGATGCTGGCGCATGACGCTATCATTAAACGCCCGGTTTGGGAAAATAGCGGTGAATATAGGCTTGGTTTCGCTGCAAAAGACCAGGATGAGTTGAAAGCCTGGGTGAAGGGATAACCATATGTTCCAGTTGCCTATTTTTCAAATTGATGCCTTCACAGATCGCGCGTTCGGCGGTAATCCGGCTGCGATTTGCCCGGTGCCAATTATGCTGTCAGACAGCACGCTGCAAGCGATCGCCGCAGAGAATAACCTGTCGGAGACGGCCTTCATATTGGACCTCCCGGGGGATGATGAGGCCGATTATTTGCTGAGATGGTTCACGCCCGCACTAGAGGTGGACCTTTGTGGCCACGCTACATTAGCGGCTGCTCAGGTGGTCTTTACTCATTTAAATCCAGATATGAAAAGCGTGCGTTTCAGCACACGCTCAGGCGTGTTAACGGTCGAGCGCGGCGAGGAACGTCATACACTTGATTTCCCCACGCTGAAACCGCTTCCTATGGATATGCCACAGGGACTAGGCGCGGCCATGGGCGCGGAGCCTACAGCTGTTTTGAAAAGCGAGCATGCAGACCGCGATCTATTACTAATTTACAGTAGCGCAGAGGCGGTGCGGTCTTTAACACCAAACACAGAAGCTTTGAAAGCTTTCGCTCCATACGGTTTTATAGCCACAGCGCCGGGTGACGGGGCTGACGGCATCGATTTTGTTTCGCGCTGTTTTTTCCCCAACCACGGTATTGCTGAAGACCCGGTAACGGGATCTGCCCACTGTGTCTCTGGCCCCTACTGGGCTGAAAAATTGGGTAAAACTGATTTATACGCACAGCAAATATCGGCGCGGTGTGGTGATCTGTGGCTGTCTGTCGCACAGGACCGAATTCAGATTTCGGGCAGTGCGGTTGAAGTGATGCAAGGCGTTTTATTTATCCCCGGTTAATTTCATCTTGCCATGAACCTTTTCTGTAATGTGTGCGTCTTACAAAATAGACGTGACACCTAAAACGGTTAGGGACAAAGCCTTTGCAGCAAGCGAAAGCAGATTTGCTGGTGATCGAGGCTCAAGCGGGAAACCGTGCGGCCTTTGAAAGATTATACCAGCAGTATAATCAAGCATTGCTGCGCTTTGCTTACCGCTTTTGCTCGGACGAGCATTTGGCGCGGGATGCGGTGCAGGAAGCTTGGCTAAGCCTCAGCAAAAGTCTGAAAACCCTGAAAGACCCACGCGGCTTTCGTGTGTGGGCATACAAAACCGTGCGGTGGCGCGTTGTTGATCAGGTTCGCCGACGGGGCTTGGTTGACGGTGTTCAGACCGAGCCACTTTGCGAGGATACGGCTGCGGGCGAGGGGGATGGTTCTTCTCACCTCGCCACGCTAGGCCAATTGAAAGCGCACCTCGAGGCGCTGCCCCGTGACGAACGGCAGGCTTTGGCACTCTTTTATCTGGAAGAAATGAAACTAAGCGAAATAGCTGCGATCCTTGGGGTGCCTCTTGGCACCGTCAAATCTCGGCTGAACCGCGCACGAGGGCGCTTGCGCGCACAAATGACAGGAGACGATCATGACCAATTTGGATGACCGCATTAAAGCGGAACTGGAACGTGAAACATCAGAAATTGATGCACTGCTGGCAAATGAGGGTGGCTTGCCAGATATGGTTTCGGCTGCGTGGCACGGTGGGCTGCGGCGCTGGATATGGGTTACATCCTTTTTTATAGTGCCTCTCACGGTCCTTCTGGTTTGGTGCGCTTATGAATTTTTCACCGCCCAAAATAGTGAGGACCAGCTTTATTGGGGAATTTGCACGCTTTTAAGCGCGATGCCGCAGATTGCTCTGAAACAGTGGCAGTGGATGGAGATGAACCGGGCGTCCATGATGCGAGAAATTAAACGCTTAGAGTTGGCGGTTGCGGCCCTCACAAAACGCGCGCCCTAAGCACGTCTGGAGTTGTTCACTTTAGGCTTAGCTGGCTTGCAACTGCTCTAACATGCGCTAGCTTATGGCGTAAATATAAAGAGGAGACACAAAGTGAGCAGTATTTATGACTTTTCTATGCCGCGTCTGAATGGCAAAGAACAAGCATTGTCTGACTATAAAGGGCAGGTTTTGCTGCTGGTGAATACGGCGTCAAAATGTGGGTTTACACCTCAGTTTAAGGGACTTGAGGCCCTTTATGGCGACTTAAAAGAAAAGGGCCTAACGGTCCTTGGCTTTCCGTGCAATCAGTTTGGGAGCCAAGACCCGGGAAGTGATGATGAAATCGGTGAATTTTGCCAACTCAATTACGGTGTTAGTTTTCCTATGTTCTCAAAGATTGATGTGAATGGCCCGGATGCCGCCCCTTTATATAAATACTTAAAAGCAGAACGCCCCGGCCTGATGGGGACCGAGGGGATCAAATGGAATTTCACTAAGTTTTTGGTGAACCAAGACGGTAAGGTCGTGAAGCGTTTCGCGCCCAAAGATAAACCATCGGCAATACGAAAAGCGATCGAAGCGCTTTTATGATTGTAAAACTTTAGGATGTTTATGCTTTAGGGCTTAAAACCGTCATGTCTTCCCTGACTGTCACGGTGCCGGAAATTAAGGTTTCAGGCAGGGGATCGCTGGTTTGCTCGCCGCGCCAATAGGCACGGGCTTTGGCATATGTGGCGGCCAAGGGTTCGCTCTCATTCATGAGATGTTTGGCGTCACCCAAATGCACAGTGCCAGTTACCGACAGCTTTAAAATCCGAGATTTCCCGCCAAGCTTTTTTTGCCAATAAGTTGCAAGTGATAAACTATCTGCAACCCACAAGCAGCTTTTGCGAGACGGTGCGTTTGGATCAATTTCAAGCCGAACCTCTTCCATAATCAGTTCGCGCGCTAACATGCTGTAATGGTTGGCTATATTATAAGCTTGCTTGGGCAGGTCACTGCCTGTGATATTGCCGCGCCGTGCCTCTCGCAAAAACTTCAGTGCAGGAACCACGATATTTTCTCCGTCCTTCACAACGGTGTAGGTGCGCGCTTTATCATAATACCCAAAAAAAGGGTTCGTCTCACAACCAACAGTGAATTTATCGCCCTCAGCAAGGGGTGCGCGCCGCACATAATTTTTCGTATGTGCAACATGATAGAAGATTTCATCTGTGACAGTATCGGCCATTCGGCCCCCCATTTGGCTAAAGAGCCACTAGATTGCGGGCAAGTGTTTGATTTGGCAAGTAAAAAGGCTAGGGTGCCTTGAGCGTCTCTATTGGGGGGGCAATAGCGGCGCACTAAGCTGTGCACGGAGCACAGCGTGGGGGAGGGGATTTATGAAAGAGCAAAAGGCGCATCCGACATTTTCCAGCCGGATCGGTTTTATATTGGTTACAGCAGGGGCTGCTGTGGGTCTTGGTAATGTCTGGGGCTTTACCTATGTGGCGGGTAAAAATGGTGGCGGTGGCTTTGTTCTGGTCTATTTATTGACGTTGGTTTTAATTGCAGCTCCGGTTTTTATGGCCGAGCTCCTTTTAGGGCGCATGGGACGTGCCAGCACACCATCGGGACTGAAAAAACTTCAAGTGCGCGCTGGTTCAAGATTACCTTGGGCCTTGCCTGCGTGGGTTGGACTGGTTGCCAGTGTATTTGTCCTAAGCTTCTATAGTGTGATTGCCGGGCAGGTGGTGGCTTATGGCTTTGAAGCCCTGAAAGGTGGCTTTGCAGGCTGGACTAGCGCACAGGTGATCGCTCTGGATGCAGATTTTAAATCCAGTCCATTGCAGCCGCTTTTTTGGTCGGCACTATTTATCTTTTTGGCGGGCGCAGTTGTTTCACTGGATGTTCGCTCAGGTCTTGAGCGCACGGGAAAATGGTTGATGCCCATTTTGCTGCTGATGCTGGTTGGCTTGGTGGGGTTTGCTGCTCTAAAGGCTGATTTTTCTGCTGGTTTTGATTTTTTGTTTGGATTTCATGATATTACCCTTAGCACGCATATCCTTATGGAGGCCGTAGGGCAGGCATTTTTCACGCTTTCTATTGGTATCGGCGGTATTATGCTGTTGGGGTCTTATATGGGGGATAATGTGCATCTGCCTAAGGCCTCAGCATGGATTATCTTGATGGATGTTTCGGTGGCTCTGTTAGCTGGGCTTGCGATTTTTCCGCTATTGTTTAGCGCCAATATGGATCCTGCTGTAGGGCCGGGCTTAGTGTTTGTGACACTGCCTTTGGTGTTTGCCGATATGACCGGCGGCGCTGTATTGGCCTTTGTGTTTTTCCTGCTGCTGGCGTTTGCCGCCTTTACCTCGGCGATCAGCCTTCTCGCGACGCCTGTTGCGCGCATGGAAGAAGGTGGGATCAGCCGCAAAAAGGCAGCGGTGTTTTTGGGCGCGGTTAGTTTTATCCTCAGCATAGCAACTACACTGTCCTTTAGCAGTTGGAGCAATTATTACCCTCTTGCCTTCCTTGGCTTGCACGGCATGACCTTCTTTGATCTGATCCGAGAAGGTGTGAACAATATTATATTGCCACTGGGCGGATTGGCCTTTGCCTTGATGGTGGGCTGGGGCTTAAAGCGTGAAGATGTGCGCGCTGCATTGCCGATCAAGAACCGCGCGCTATTTACCATTTGGTACGCCGTATTGCGGTATTTGGTGCCAGTTGCGATCACAGCGCTTTTTGTGACCGCCATAATAGGGGAATAAAGTCATAATGATTGATTTTAATAGGCCAGAAATGGTGGATGTAGGCGAGGTTACGCTGCCGGTTTATAAAGCGGGTCCAGACCCTAAAGATACAGACAAACCACCTTTGGTATTTCTGCACGGTTGGCCCGATATTGCTTATAGCTGGCGCAAGCAGATGGAGGCGCTGGCGGCAGAAGGTTATCCGGTTTTTGCGCCCGACCAGCGCGGGTACTCCAAAGCCTCAAAGCCGGAAGGTGTTGAGAATTACACCATGGCCAAGCTTACAGGGGATTTGGCAGGGCTTTTGGATCATTACGACCTTAAAGACGCGGTTTTTATCGGTCATGATTGGGGCGCGATAATTCTGTGGCAATTACCGCATTATATGGGCGACCGGGTACGCGGCTATGCCGGGTTGGCTGTGCCGTTGATGCGGCATTTCCCCATCGACCCGATCTCTATGTTCAAGGCACGTCTTGGCGAAGATATGTATATTGTGCGCTTCCAAACCGAAGGCGCGTGCGAGCCGGTTTTGGAAGCTGATCTGGAGGCCACCTTCAAGTTTTTCCACCGTAGACCGGGCGGCGGTAAGGCTGGGTCATTCGAGGCCAAAAATGATGATTTTTCTTTCAGCACCAAAAACCTTGACCTGATTAGCTTGCTGCAAGCGGGTGAGGGCGCATGGGGCGGCGAGGAGCTTCTTTCGGAAGACGAATTGCAATATTATGTGGATGCCTACGCTGAAAGCGGTTTCACCGGCCCCTTGCATTGGTACCGCAATATGGCCCAAAATTGGGAAGCGGAAAAAGCCTTCCTTGTGGACGGCGCCCTGCCGAAATTGATGAAACCCTGCCTGATGATCACCGCCGAACTGGACCGCGCCTGCCCGCCTTCGCTGTCAGACGGCATGGAAGACCTGTGCGAACCCTACGAGCGCATTGACCTAAAAGGCTGCGGCCACTGGATCGCCTCAGAACGTACTGAAGAAGTAAATGAGGCCCTAAAGGGCTGGCTCAAGAAGCATTTCTAGGCCAAGCAGTTATGGGCGACAGCATGATATTCATTGAAGGGTTTTTAATCTCAGTTGGGCTACTTGTCGCCATTGGGCCGCAGAACGCCTATTTGCTGCGCCAAGGCTTGCGACACCGTCATGTGGGTGCGGTGGCCACCACTTGTTTTA
>WFTS01000012.1 GCA_015485385.1 Kordiimonadales bacterium
CGGGCAACCGACTATGGCGACAGTGTTCGCATGCGTCAAAGGGCTGCTCGAAAAATCGCTGCTGATGTTACTCTTAGCGAAGGCATTGGCCATAAAACCACCCGGATGCTTGATAAAGTCCTTCTGCACCCTGTGATCGGCCTTTTCATTCTCGCTTTGATGCTTTTCACTATGTTTCAGGCCGTCTTTTCATGGGCCGAGGTGCCAATGGACATGCTGGAAAATGGCATCCGAGCGCTTCAGCAGATTTTCAAAAGCGTGCTAAATGACGGCTTATTTCTGAGCTTGCTCAATGACGGTATACTCGCAGGTGTTGGCACAGTGGTTGTGTTCCTGCCCCAAATTATCATTCTATTTTTGTTTATATTGGTCCTTGAATCAACCGGATATATGGCCCGTGCGGCCTTCCTGATGGACCGCATGATGGCGGCAGCAGGCCTGAACGGCAGAGCCTTCATTCCGCTCTTATCAAGTTTTGCCTGTGCTATTCCCGGCATTATGTCGGCGCGCACAATTGCAAATGAAAAAGACAGGCTAACCACTATTTTGATCGCACCTCTGATGACATGCTCTGCCCGCTTGCCGGTCTATACAGTGATCATCTCAGCCTTCATCCCGAACAAACAAATTATGGGAGCCTTTGGCCTACAAGGCATTGTTTTATTTGGGCTTTTTATGGCTGGCATCGTATCGGCCTTGATCATTGCTGCCATCTTGAAACGAACTGCCATAAAAGGCCCGTCTGACACTTTCATATTAGAGCTCCCTAAATATCAGGCGCCCAATATGCGGTTTGTCATCGCAGGGTTATATGAACGCGCACGGCTGTTCCTAAAGCGCGCTGGTACAATCATTTTGATATCCGCCTTGGCTTTGTGGGCGCTCGCGATTTACCCCGTAGCCCCAGAGGGTGCGACTGAACCCGATGTAGCCTATAGTATGATCGGCATCATTGGTGGCTGGCTTGAGGTTATTTTCGCCCCTATTGGCTTCAACTGGGAAATATCTGCGGCGCTTGTTCCCGGCATGGCCGCGCGTGAAGTGGCGCTGGCGGCGCTGGGCACGGTTTATTCTCTGCAAGGCAGCGAAGACATGATCGAAGCCGGGCTTGTTGCCACACTGAACGGACTGTGGTCATTGCCGACGGCTTTATCCTTCCTTGTTTGGTATATTTATGCGCCGCAATGTCTTTCAACCGTTGCGGTGATGCGCCGCGAAACAGGCGGCTGGAAATGGCCGATGTTCATGATGGCCTATATGTTCACTATGGCTTATGTAGCCTCGTTGATCACCTTCCAAACCGCGACCGCTATTCTTGGGGGCTAAATGGCTACTTGCGGCTGTTCATTATTTGCGGTAGCCACAATAACAGTTTAATCCATTTCTCTCGGGGGAGTATCATGATGAAAGCACTTATCGCAGGCGTATCCTTATTGGCGCTGACCGCATGTAGCGACACGGCTGAAACAACCAATACCAGCGAAGCCGCCGCTAGGCTGGCACAAGAAACGATCATCGTTGATTCCCATATTGATGTGCCCTACCGCTTGAACAAAGCTTGGGAAGATGTCTCCAAGGCGACAGAAACTGGTAATTTCGATTATCCGCGTGCGGTTGCAGGCGGCCTGAATGCGCCCTTTATGTCGATCTATACCCCTGCGGAATTTGATGGCACACCAAAAGCCAAGGCCCACGCCGATGCCATGATAGATATAGTTGAGCGCGTTGTTGCAAGCGCCCCAGAAAAATTCACTATTGCCCGCACACCGGGCGAAGTAGAGGCCGCCTTTGCCGCTGGGAAAATCGCGCTGCCGTTGGGCATGGAGAACGGATCGCCTATCTCAGGCGATCTAGCCAATTTGGATTATTTCTTTGATCGCGGCATCCGCTACATCACGCTGGCTCACTCAAAATCCAATCATATTTCCGACAGCAGCTACGACCCCGAACGCCAATGGGGCGGCCTGTCAGACTTTGGCAAAGACGTGGTAAGACGCATGAATGCACTGGGCATTATGGTTGATATCAGCCATGTGTCAGACGAAGCCTTTTGGGATGCGATGGAAATCAGCGCCACCCCCGTGATCGCATCGCATTCCTCTGCACGCTATTTCACACCCGGGTTTGAGCGCAATATGGCCGATGATATGATCAAGGCACTGGCGGCTAAAGGCAGTGTGATCATGATCAATTATGGCTCGTCCTTCATTGAAGAAGCCGCCAACCAATATCGCCCCACCCGAGACGCCGCTTACACACAATATTTGCAAGACGGCGGGCTGACAGATACGCCTGAATTGAAAGAAAAATTCGAGGCCGACTATAGTGAAAGCCACCCCTACCCTTATGCAACCTTAGACAATGTACTTGATCATTTTGATCATGTGGTGAAACTTGCTGGCATTGACCATGTGGGCATTGGGTCTGATTATGACGGTGTCGGGGATAGCCTTCCCATCGGGTTGAAAGATGTATCTTCTTACCCAGTGTTGATCGAAGGTTTGCTGAAACGTGGCTACAGTGAAGCGGACATAAAGAAAATTCTCTCCGGCAATTTGCTCCGCGTTTGGCGCACGGTAGAGGATTACGCCAAAGCCAATTAACACCTCTGTGCTTGCCAAAGCGATCAAATGCTCTAACGTCACAGTTTCACTTGGGGGAGTGACACTGCGCCAATGAGGTGCACGGCTATACCGGTGTATAGCCGGCGGGGAGACACTATGGTTGATAGCACCAAAACAGGAGGGCGCACGGCATCCTCCTTTATGCGTAATTATACACTGTTTATTTTAACACTTGTCTATGCGTTCAACTTCATCGACCGCCAAATTTTGGTGATCATGCAAGAAGCCATCAAAACCGAGTTTGCCCTGTCAGACGCACAGCTTGGGCTGCTATCTGGATTTACGTTCGCAGTTTTTTATGTCTCTGTTGGCATCCCAATCGCTTACTGGGCAGACCGAGCCAACAGGCGCAACATCATAGCCGCCGCGCTCACCATATGGAGCGGCATGACAGCCGTTTCCGGCTTGGTCGGCAATTACACTCAGCTTTTACTCGCACGGGTCGGTGTTGGTGTCGGGGAGGCAGGCGGCAGCCCGCCAGCCCATTCTATGATCTCTGATATGTACCCACCTAAAAAGCGCGCAACAGCGCTGTCCATTTATTCCGCAGGGCTCTATCTTGGCGTTATGGTGGGCTATGCTGCCGGGGGTATTATCAGCCAAACTTACGGCTGGCGCATGACCTTTTTAATTGTGGGGCTGCCCGGCATTGCGCTTGCGGTTTTACTTCGTTTTACGATACGCGAGCCAGAACGCGGCACTTACGAGACACAGGACATCGAGCACAAGCCAACATTCACGGCTACATTAAGGGCTCTGTTAAAATTGAAATCCTTTCCCTATTTTGCCCTCGCCTGCGCAATGTCTGGCTTTGTTAGCTACGGGACTGGCAATTTTGTGCCGTCGCTGTTGGTGCGCTACCATGATATGCCCCGTGCAGAGATAGGCTTGGCACTCGCAGGAACCGCCGGGCTGGGAGGTATGATTGGAACCTTCCTTGGCGGCTATCTGACAGACAAGCTCGCCAAGCATGATGTGCGCTGGTATCTTTGGCTGCCCGGACTTACGGCTGTTGCGGCAATCCCTTTCATGATGTGGGCCTTTCAAACCGACGATACATCGCTGATGTTAACGCTATATTTCTTTGTCAGTATTGGCGGCACGCTTTATCTGGCGCCTTCGATCGCCACCGCGCACCGTCTGGTGCATCCGCGCATGCGAGCCATGGCATCTGCTATTCTGTTTCTTGTTTTAAACCTGATCGGCCTTGGCCTTGGGCCTCTGCTTGTTGGCTGGCTAAGTGATATCCTTCGCGAACTAAACGGCGGGACCGAACAATTGCGCCTGGCCCTTACCATCGCCGCTGGGGTTACTTTGATTAAGGGCTATCTCTTTTACCAAGGCGGCAAAAAACTACCGGCTGATCTACAGCATATTGAGGGGGAAGGTTGAACAGCGAAACATGAACTGCTGAGTGTAGAACTGGAAACATCAGGACTATTGATAGAGCCTCAAGGTGTGACCATCAGGCTGCGCAAAATAATGCCGCTAACCGTTTCTTTCGCCTCTTCAAACTGTTGATCACTCAGTGGTTCGCCGCCATTCAGTGCAATAATCTGAGCTTCAAAATCCGCATAATGCTGGGTTGCGCCCCAGATTAAATAAAAGAAATAGCGCGGGTTAACAGGCGCTAGTTTCCCCTCGGCAATCCAGCGCTCGACAATTTGTTCGCGGCTCTCTAACCACGGCTTTACCGTATTTGCCAGATATTCCTGAAGGAATGGAGCGCCGCTTGCCATTTCAATCGCCCACAAACGAGAGCCATGAGGCCTTGCGCGTGCTAGATCCATCTTTGAGGCCACATAGCTTAGGATCGCGGCTTTAGGATCATCTATTTCATCAAAATTATCAGCGGCATGCAGCCATATTTCACACACGCCTTCGATCACCCGGTGATACAGATCTTCTTTAGCACCGAAATAATAATAAACATTGGGTTTAGGCACGCCTGCACGCTCTGCAATCAAGCCTACGCTGGCCCCCTGAAAGCCTTTCTCAGCAAAAACCGTTTCAGCGGCCTTCAGAATTTTGGCTTCATTATCGCGCCGGATACTAGCCTTATGGCCTGTGGCTGTAGTGCTTTTTTGTGTCATGCTGACCCTTATAGCCGATCGTGGAAGCCAAGGTAAAAGATTAGCTAGCCCACCACAGGAAACAAAGCTTAAAATGCACACGCCCGGAGAAATTCCCCGGGCGTGCCTGTTTTATCGTGGTTACAAATTCAAAATTAGAATCTGTATTTCAGGCCAACCTGAATGCGCCAAAGTGAATCACCTTGGTCCACTTGAGGACGCAGAGTATTTTCTGCGCTGAAGTCGTCATAGACATAATTGCTTGAAATCAAAGCATTTGTGACAGGATCACGAACTTCATTCAGTGTGGCTGAAACCACCGGAATAGCTTCACCAACATCCCCCGGACGGAAGAAGCGGTTAATACCTGTGCCACTACCCAAGAAGTTCAGGAAGTTTTCAAAACCGACAGAAAGCTCGAACTTATCATCTCCAAAGAAGCCCGCACGGAATTCCTGTGAGAAGCGCAAATCAATGTCTGCAGCCCATGGCTGTTCGCGAATACTACGGTCAAGAATTTCACCAGCATATTCATTCAAGCCTTCAGCCTTAAGGAAATCAAAGAACCCAGCAACATCAAAGCCATCAGCATATGTTACCAAAGGATCATTTGCACCTGTTGGGATATACAGCAAGCTACGAGCTTCTCTATCAGAATCACCGAAGACATTACGGTCAGTGTTGGCATCAAACACATATGACAAAGGCCGACCGGACCGAGCCCGGAAGAAGGCCGCGAATGTCGTGTTCAGGTCATCACCAAACATTTCATCACTATAAACAAGCCTTAAAGTGAGGTTATGTTTATTGTTATTAGGCGATGTACCAAGAGGTGAGCTGTTAAAGTTACGCGTTGCCACTTCCTCGAAGTTAGAGCCGGCAGTTGAACTTCCGCCTGCGTTACCAACAACCGAGTCTGTGTAGGCGTAACCCAAGCTCACATCAAAGGTTGCAGAATCGCCAACGGTGAACTGTTTGGCAAACTGTGCAGCCAGTGAGAACTGATAACCGCCGCCGTTTACAGCGTTGGTCAACAGAATATTCTGCCCACTACTTGTTGGAGTGCTGTTAAAGCAAGCCGCTGTTGTTCCAGAGAAGCCTTCACGAATACCAGCGAACTGAGCGTTACAACCGTCTGCCAAACCAGGATTGCGGAAATTCATCTGTGAGAACAAATGACGACCATCAGGAGCAGTGCCTGACTGTGTCAGTGACAGATCAACAAAATCGAAACCATTGACGATATCGCCGTAGATAGCATCAACCTTGATGTTCCAGTCATCGAAGAAGTCAGATCCTGTGTTTTCTGTAAAGTGATTGATACCCAAGCTGAAACGGTTCATTTTCGCCAGTTTCAAATTTGGATCAATAGCAGCCACAGAACCAAGGTTTTGCTGCGCATTTAATTTAGCAGCATCAATAGCACACTGCGGAATACCAGAGAAGCTACCGCCTGAGAGAACGTTCAGGTCTTCTGGAGCACAAGATCTATGGTCACCAAAACCGATGGCACCACCAAAGTTCTGGTACGAGTTAGAGAACCAAACCGTTGGATCACCACCTGTAAAGCTAGCAAATCCACCAGTTAATGTCGTGTTGCCAAATTTCTCAGGCATGTTCCATGTAAAGCCGATACGTGGCTGGAAGGCATTCAAGCCATCATAGGACCCTGTATTGCTAAAGCCAAAGCGGCTAACAAATTCAGGGTTTTCCAGCGGAGCATCCCCTGAAGTGTAGAAATCATAACGCGCACCAAAGACAATTTGCAAATCGTTGCTGACTTGCCATTCGTCTTGAAGATATACGGTATTGATTGTGCGAGAAAATTCCGCCGCAGCATCATTTGGATCACCCGTGAAAGATGAATTAATGCGGATACCGCTGGCAATACCAGACTCTAGCGCATCAATATCAGCGTCTGCATCACCAAATGTACCAAACTGAACCGTACCAGTGGCGTTAATGATAAACAGATTAAAGACATCTAATTTATCATATTCATAACCGAATGTGATCTGGTGATCCCCAGCAGAATAATCGCCTTTAATTTTAAACTGTGTTGTGCTGGTGTCCAATTGGTTGGCTGACCGGAACGTACCCGGACCTGATACAAAATCAGTACCAAAGAACTCGTTACCAAACGGAAGGCCAATGCCAATACGCACTCTAGGAGTAGGATCCTGTGCTTCACCACCGCCCAGTGGGCTTTGGATGTCACCTACGGTATTTTTAGACGCGCGAATTTCGGTTGAGAAATTCTCTGACCAATCTGAGAACAAGCGCGCTGAATATGTATCAGACACAGACCCTCGAGATTGGAAGTTATCAGAGAAAGTAAAGTTACCACGGCCTGTATTGATATCATCACCTAGAATACGGTCTTCTTCTAAGCGGCTATAGGTAGCTTCTAAACGGTGGTTGTCATTGATGTTAAAATCAAGACGACCAAAGAAGCGGCGGCTGGTGTTTGGCAGTGTGCGAACAATTTCGCCAGGATCACGGCCATACTGGTTTTTCAAAATATCGCGGATGCGGTTCACTTGGTCCAGTGTAAAGACACTAGGGTTTGCAAAACCAGCTTCTGCAGGGCCTTCACTTTGAAGGTCCGATGTGCTGGTTTCTTCATATGATCCATAGAAGAATAATTTGTCTTTAATGATCGGGCCGCCCAATTCAGCACCCCAGTCATATTGATCAAACTTCGCGCCACCCGTTACGTCAACACCGTCAATTTTTGACCCCGTTAAACCATCACCATTATAAAGGATAAAGGTAGACCCGTGGAACTCGTTGGATCCTGATTTGGTAACAACGTTAATGTTACAACCAGTAAATTGACCATATTCAACATCAACAGGTGAGAATTCCACTGCAACCGCATTCACACTATCGAACGGAATAGGGAAAGTACTGCGTGAAATATTACCTGATGAGTTCAAACCAAATGGATCGTTTGCGCGCACACCATCAATAGTGAAACTATTCACCCGGCTACTACCGCCCAAACAGTTGATGCCAAAGCCTTCACCACCGCTACCACGGCTGATGTTTACGCGAGGGTCAACCCGGATAATATCGCGAATTTGGCGGCTGATAGATGGAAGCGCCGTAATATCACCGAGGTTAAAGGTAGAACTTGGACCCGTTGCTACAGGTGACGAAACAATTGATTTAGCTGAAACAACAATTTCTTCAAAATCACCTTCCAACGCCTGAAGTTGGATCGGGAAACTTTGCATGGAACCAAGAGCGGCATAAACGCCTGTCACTGTCGATGCATCATATTCATCGCTTGATACGCGAATGGTGTATGGACCACCAACCTGCAAGGCACGGACACTGAAATTACCGTTTGCGTTGGTTGTTGTCGTTGTTGAATTCCCTGTACGCGTGTCGGTTACAAGAACAGTTGCACCCGCAATTGCGCTACCATCTGGCCCTGTGACATTACCACGCACACCGGATGTAATTGCCTGCGAAACGGCTGGTACGCTTGCGGCCATGGCGGCAAGCGCGACACTGCTACATAAAGCAGTCTTAAAAAGTCGATTCATTCCCTAAGCTCCATTAAGTCCTGACACATGGCGCAATGTCCAAATGTCGTCCAATTCGGACGTTCGTCCGTCTTTATCCCAAGTCCCCACTCGAGTTTGAAGGCGCGGCTTGCGGCTTTGCCAACTTGTATAGGCAACATCCTCTTGAATTGGGAAATATCACTATACTAGTTCTCACACATTTCAAGTTTCTGACGAAGGTGTCAAGATTGAGAGAAAAGGTTAAAAACCGTTAACTCCTATTAAATCCTGACCGTGTTGTAAAAGGCACAGTTCGATAGCTGACAGCGTTGTCAAGGCTCGTTTGTAAAACTATATATTGTAAAATTTTGCGGCCAACCACCAAGATATGCCACGCAGCCAACCGATCAAGGCCAAGTGCATTTTCGATTCGAAATCGCACAAATATTGGAAACGCAAACACGCCACAGCGACGTAGGTCCCAGAAAATAAAGGGTAAAAGCCTATAAATACAGTAGAATTTCAACCAAAATCTACACGGTATACGACTGTGGCCCTTATTTCTTGAATATAGCGTTCAAATAGCCCGCGAGGCGAATCCCGCCCTTTGACATCTGGCTTTTGATCAAGGGTGTATGTTTATAAACATAATCCCATTTCAAAATGCCCGTGCTGTTGGCGTATATATCGCCCCGATAGCTGATCAATTCCTCAACCCAATCAACCGGTGTCGCCTTTTGCCACTCGGTAATCTGTGCAGGTTTGATCTTACGGTCCAAAAAGTTGGTCCATTCAGTGTAGGAAAGCCGCTTATGCTGGATCAAATGCTCGTCCCATACCCGGTGAAGGTTTGTTATTTGCTCAAACCAGACAACATCAATGCGGTTGCCGCCTTGATCTTCTGCATGGCCCGCATGCAAAGGCTGGTGCAAGTCCCCGATGATATGAATGATATAGCGCAGAGCAAGCGCCTTATCTTGCTTGCTGGCTGCTGGGTCCTTCAGGGTTGCCGAAAAACTGGCAAGGGCTGTCACAGCGTCCCCTGCCGGGTTCTTTTCGCTGTCTTTATAGCTTACACCGTCAGGCACATTAACATAATGATACGGCGCGGCGGTCCGGCCAAAATATGGGTCTGGGCTTGCGCGCATTTCATCGGGCCATGTGGCGGCCTCAGCCATGAAATCATCCCCCAGAAGCGCCTCAACCGCTGCCAGCGCCTCGGGCGTCATATGGCGAAACGCCAGTTCAGCCACAACACGGTGCCCTGTGGGGCCAAAAGCAAATGCGCTTGTTGACACTGCCAAAAGAAGCGCCAACGCGCCCAGTATAATCCGCATAATATCCTCCGCTTGATGATCATTATTTGATTTGATTATTAAAGAGCGCTTTCACCATATTCTAAAGGTGCAATCCCCAAATGGTTCGCCACCGTTTGTCCAATATCAGCAAAGCTTTTGCGCGCGCCAGCACTGCCTGGCTTTAAGTTTGGGCCATACGCCACAAAAGGGATATATTCCCGAGTATGGTCAGAACCGGGCCACGTTGGATCACAGCCGTGATCCGCGGTTAGGATAACAATATCATCCGCGCGCATCCCCTTTAAAAAGTCCGGCAGCAGTTTATCAAAATATTCCAGCGCTGATGCATAACCCGCCACATTGCGCCGATGCCCAAATGACTGGTCAAAATCAACAAAATTCACGAAGGTCAGCGACCCATCAGCCGCGCTTTCCTGCATCGACATTGAGGCAGCAAACAGCCCATCAAGTCCGTACGCCTTGATCTTTTTGGTCAGGCCTTTATGGGCAAATATATCCGCGATTTTGCCGACCGAAATCACCTCACGCCCCGCAGCTTCAAGCTTTTCCAACAAAGTGGGCTTGGGCGGCGGCGTCGCCAAATCACGGCGATTGGTCGTGCGCTCAAAAACACCGTTTTCACCCACAAATGGCCGCGCGATCACTCGTCCGATTTCATATCTGTCGACCAGCTCGCGCGCCACCGCGCAAACTTCATACAGCCGTTCAAGCCCGAAATGCTTTTCGTGCGCCGCAATCTGAAACACACTGTCGCTTGAGGTATAAACAATCGGCTTGCCGGTGGCGATATGCTCGTCCCCGAGTTCCTCAAGGATCACAGTACCAGAAGCCGCTTTGTTGCCAAGCACACCCGGCAGATCACAGCGTTTGCACAAGGCGTCCAGCAGTTCAGGGGGGAAACTTGGATAGTCGGGCGGGAAATATCCCCAGTCAAACATCACTGGAACACCGGCCATTTCCCAGTGACCAGAGGGAGTATCCTTGCCAGCCGACATTTCTGCACAAGCCGCATAAAGCCCTGTTGCATCGCCTTCAATCTCTAACCCTTTTGGGACAGACCCTGTGGCAATCTCTGCCGCGAGGCCTAACCCCAAGCGTGCCATGTTTGGCAAAGATAAAGGCCCAGCCTTCGGGCGATCATCCCCGGTATTGCCGTCAGCACACCAGCGAGCGATATGGCCAAAGGTATCAGCGCCAACATCGCCAAATTTTTCAGCGTCCGGCGCTGCCCCGATGCCAAAACTGTCTAGGACCAGAATATATGCGCGTGCCATCCGTCTATCCCTTGATAATTTCTGCTGTTACCGGCGCAAGCTTAGGGGCCTCGCGTCCAATAGTGACCGCCCCTTGCACCGCAGCCACCGCCGCATCGGCCGCTTCATCAGATGCAGCATACACCATTGCAAGCGGTTGGTCTTCCTCTAGGCTGTCACCAATTTGGCATAGTCCCGTAAAGCCAACACGGTGATCAATATCTTGCGACGGATCGGTGCGGCCCCCGCCGAGCGCCACCACCGCCATGCCAATATCACGGGTTTCCATCGCCTGCACATAACCCCGCGCCTCAGCTAGGATAGGCTTCACCACCGGAGCAAAGTCCAAATAATTTTGGTGCTTCTCCATGAAGTCTGTTGGCCCACCTTGGGCCGCAACCATTTTCCCAAAAATTTCTGCTGCTCGGCCCGATGTCAGGGCAGTCTCGGCGGCGGAGCGCGCTGCCTCCACATCAGCCTGCGCCCCCGAAAGCGCCAGCATATGCGCGGCCAAATCAAGTGTCACATCCAAAAGACGAGGGTCAGCGGCCTTGGGGTGTGTTAAAAAAACAATCGTTTCCAGTACTTCGACCGCGTTGCCCGCTGTGCGCCCTAGCACTTGGTTCATATCTGTCAGCAAGGCCGTTGTTGGAGTGCCCGCAGCGGAGGCAACCCGCACGATATTTTCTGCCAATGTGCGCGCTTTATCTTGGCTGTTCATAAATGCGCCATTGCCGAATTTCACGTCCATCACCAAAGCGTTCAGCCCGGCAGCTAATTTCTTAGACAGAATAGAGGCGGTGATAAGCGGAACGCTTTCAACGGTGGCGGTTACATCTCGGATGCCGTAAAAGCGTTTGTCTGCGGGGGCAAGGTCGCCAGTTTGGCCAATGATAGAACAGCCAATGGTTTTAACGATCTCGGCGAACCTATCAATGCTTGGGTATGGATCATAGCCCGGAATAGCCTCAAATTTATCGAGCGTGCCGCCAGTATGGCCCAAACCGCGCCCTGAAATCATCGGCACCAAACCACCACAAGCCGCCACAATCGGCGCCAACATCAGGCTTACTTTATCGCCCACACCACCGGTGGAATGTTTGTCGGTAATAGGGGCGTCGGCCTCTAAGCCGTACTTGACCCAATTGATAACATCACCACTGTCGCGCATGGCCAGCGTTAAAGCGGCGCCCTCAGCCGGGGTCATACCGCGAAAAAAAACCGCCATCGCAAAAGCCGAAAGCTGCGCGTCAGTCACACCGCCGTTCGTTATACCGTCCACAAATAGCTGGATATCCTTATCCGAGACAATGCCGCCCTCGCGTTTGGTGCGGATCACTTCCTGCGGAAGGAAAACAGATGTACTCATACTTTAACTCCGGATTCTGTCGACATTTTCAGGACCAAAGCTAAAAGGCAGCAGGTCTGCGCTATTGGTCTCAAGAAGAATATTCCCCCGTTGATCACATATGGTGATGGGGATACCTGTTCGGCCACTAAATTCACGCAGTTTTTGGCGGCACCCTCCACACGGCGTACATAGATGCTCGCCCGGCCCTACCACGACCAGATGTTTCACCCTACTGCCCCCAGAGAGCACCATATTGCCGATCGCCGTTGCCTCGGCACATTGTCCAAGTGGATAGGCTGCATTTTCAATATTACAGCCAGCATATATTGCGTCGTCGTTCGCCAAAAGTGCCGCCCCGACCGGATGGTTTGAATAAGGCGCATAGGCTTTTTCAAGCGCAGCGACCGCAGCCGCAATAAGTTCTGCGCGATGATCAGTCATCATGTTGCTCCTGCTGTGGCATTTTAATGGTCTTTTTCATAGGGGATACCGCTGGCGCGCGGGGCCTGAATTTTCCCGACAAAGCCCGCCAAAATGATCACCGTCAACACATAAGGCAGCATGATCGTAAACTGCACAGGGATTTCGCCAATAAGAGGCAGCGAAACGCCCTGCAAACGGCCTTGAAGCGCATCAACAAAGCCGAACAGCAGGCACGCAAGCAATGTCGGCACCGGTTTCCATTTCCCAAAGATCATCGCTGCCAGCGCAAGGAAGCCCTTCCCCGCCGACATATCACGGATAAACCCAGCCCCAAGCCCGGTTGATAGAACTGTCCCCGCCAGCCCGCACAGTATGCCTGCAATTATAATCGCTTGATACCTAAGAGCAGCCACAGAAATACCTGCCGTATCAACGGCCTCAGGGTTCTCACCCACCGCGCGAAGCCGAAGCCCAAAACGCGTTTTGTAAAGCATCCATGCCACCGCCGGCACCAAAAATACCGTCATATAAGTGATCAAATTATGACCGGAAATAATCTCGCTATAGAGCGCACCCAAAACCGGCACATCCTTTAAGGTATCTGCAAACGGCAAGCTTATCGCGCTAAACCGGCTTTCGTCGGTCAACAGGGGTGTCTGCCCTCCGCGCTGGAACCAAAAGTTCGCAAGCGTTGGGGCCAGCCCCGCCACCGCAATATTGATCGCCATGCCCGATACAATTTGGTTGCCGCGCTGGCTGATAGACACATAGCCGTGCAACAGCGAAAGCGCCACAGAGGCCCCAATGCCCGCAGCCAAACCCGGCCACGGGGACCCTGTTACCGCAGCCGCCGCAGCCGCCGCAAAGGCCGCAGCCAGCATCTTGCCTTCCAAGCCAATATCCACCACGCCGCCGCGTTCAGCCACAAGGCCAGCCAGCGCCGCCAAGATTAAGGGCGTTGCAATGCGTAAGGTCGAATCTGCTAACAGTGTCAGATCAGCGAGAAACTCCATCATTTGGTCTCTCCTTCACCAACAGCGTTTCGCCGCGAAAGCGCAAAAATTTTGGCAAGCATCCCCTTAAACAAATAGGGCATAGCCCCTGCGAACAGAATAACCAACCCCTGCACCATGACGATCACATCATTGGTAATGGTTGAGATTTCAAACCCGATTTCAGAGCCGCCCTGATACAAAGCACCGAACAACAGCGACGCGATAACAATACCAATGGGGTGATTGCGCCCCATAAAAGCAACCGCAATACCAACAAAGCCGTAGCCTTGTGTGAAGCCGCCCACCAAACGGTGTTGATCCCCTAAAAGCTCGTTCAAGCCCATAAGTCCGGCCAATGCGCCCGAGATCATCATCGCCATAATGGTCATTTTCGAAACACTGATACCGCCAAATCGTGCAGCCTCTGGATTTTGTCCCACCACGCGCAATTCATAGCCAAATCGTGTGCGCCACAATAAAAACCAAACACCGACCGCGCATACTAGCGCGATCAAAAGCGAAACATTCATCGGGCCTTCTTCAAAGTTAATCCCAATTCCTGCCAGAAGTTCGTGAATACCCATCAAGCTCGCCGCCTCGGGGAAATCAGCGCTTTCAGGCATCTGCCCGCCGGGACGCTGTAATGGCCCCACAAGAAAATAGGCTAAAAGTGCAGAGGCGATAAAATTAAACATGATGGTGGTGATAACAATGTGGCTGCCTCGCTTGGCTTGCAAATACGCCGGGATATAGGCCCATGCGGCCCCAAACAAGGCCGAGCCAACAATAGCCGCCAGAACCGATACCACGGGCGAGAAATCGCCGACTAAAAAGACAGCAAATGTCAGCCCTAGCCCGCCTATCATGGCCTGCCCTTCACCGCCAATATTAAAGTGCCCAGCATGAAATGCCAGCGACACGGCAAGGCCGGTGAAGATAAAATTAGTGGCATAATAAAAAGTATAGCTAATCCCTTCCTCGAACCCAAATGCGCCTTCGATCAAAAGCGATAACACCTCAATTGGGCTTTCCCCCATCGCCAAAACCACGAGGCCTGAGACAACAAAGGCTGCACATAAATTTAGGATCGGCAAAAGAATACCATCCGCCCACCAAGGCATTTTCTGCGCCGTAAAAGCCATCAGCTTGCCTCCTGTGAAGATGCGGGCAAGGTGCTTGCGCCGTCGTTTGAAGATGTGGGTATGGCGCTTACGCTGTCGTTGCTTTGGCGCTGCCCTGCCATCATCAGACCAAGCGTTTTCTCATCCGCCTCCTCTGTTGGCATGGTGCCAATAATTTCGCCCTCGCACATCACCGCGATCCGGTCAGAGATCGCCAGCAATTCATCCAAATCAGCCGAGACAACCAGTAACGCCTTTCCTGCGTTTCTAAGTTCCGTGATTTGATCATGAATTTTGGTCACCGCCCCAATATCCACGCCGCGTGTGGGTTGGCCGATCACCAGCAATTGTGGCGACCGCGCAATTTCCCGTGCGATCACAATCTTCTGCTGGTTCCCTCCCGAAAAGGAGCCAATATTTAAACCCGGATTGCGCGGCCGCACGTCTTGACTTTCAAAATAGTCTTCGGCGCGGTCTGCTATATCCTTGAGTTTCAACACGCCGTGTGCCGAAAAGTCCGGTTCACGTTGATATCCAAGAATAATATTTTCGCGCGCCGACATGGTCTCAACCACGCCTGTTTTCAGCCTGTCTTCTGCCACATGGGCCATGCCCATGCGCCGGAGCGCTATTGGGTCTTGCATATGGCTTGGACTGTTGGTCGTTTCACCTGCGAAACGTATTTCGCCGTCACTGATCTGTCTCAGCCCTGTGACAACTTCCAAAAGCTCGGTCTGACCATTGCCTGCGACGCCTGCAATCCCCAGAACTTCGCCGTCCCGAACCTCAAACGACACCGCCTTCAGCGCCTTCTGTCCTTGGCTATTAAAGCAGCTAACACCTGATAGAATAAGCCTTTCAGCATCATCGGCATGTTTTTCGCGCGCCACTTCGCGCACCACTACGCTGCCAACCATCAGTTCAGCCAATTCAGCAGACGATGTTTGTGCCGTAACACGCCGCGCCACCAGCTTACCTGCGCGGATAACGGTTACATCATCTGTCACAGCCATAATTTCATGCAATTTATGGGTTACGAACAAGATAGTTTTACCTTGCTCTTTCAATAGCTTAACCAAAGCAAACAACTGTTCGCACTCTTGCGGAGTTAAAACCGCTGTCGGTTCGTCCAATATTAATATTTCAGCACCTTTATAAAGGGCTTTCAAAATTTCCGCGCGTTGACGGACCCCAACAGCCAGATGTTCGACCGGCTCATCAAGCGGTAGATCGAAGCCAAATTTTTCTTCCAGTTCCACCAAAGCTGCGCGGGCTTTAGCCTTGGCTTGGTCGAGGTTATGGCTACCTTCTGCGCCTAAGATGATATTCTCAAGCACCGTGAAGGGTTCCACCAACATGAAATGCTGATGCACCATACCAACCCCGCGCGCCATAGCATCCGCAGGGTTGACGAACGAAACATGCTCGCCATTTACCAAAATATCACCAGAATTTGGCGCATAAAAGCCAAACAGCATTTTTAACAGTGTGGACTTGCCCGCACCATTTTCGCCGACAATGCCGTGTACAGTACCGGCCTTGACCCGCAGACTAATTTGGTCATTGGCCCGCACGTCACCAAAGCGTTTGCTTAGGTCTCTTGTTTCAATAGCTAGGCTGGTCTTCCCGGTCATAAACTCTCAGCGCCCTACAGATCATGGCCTAATGGCCAGCGTTACTGCCTTTGATATCACCGACAATAATTTCGCCACTGATAATTTTCGCTCGCGCGGCCTCAAGCTTGGCCTTCATGGCATCGTCGATCAGGCCTGCATTATGGTCGTCCATTGCATAATCAACGCCGCCGTCCTTGAGTGTCATCACGCGGTGCCCAGGCTTCCAAGTGCCGTCTTTTGCCTCTTGCATTGCTTGCAGTACGGCAAGATCCACACGCTTGAGCATGCTGGTTAAAACATAGCCCGGCGCCACATGGTTTTGGTTGCTATCCACGCCGATCGCAAGCTTGCCGTTATCCTTTGCTGCCTGAATGACACCAAGCCCCGAAGGCCCAGCAGCCGAGAAAATAATATCGACTCCGCGTGCATATTGTGATCGCGCCATTTCAGAGGCTTTGATTGGATCATTCCATGCCGTGGGCGTTGTTCCGACGTAATTTTCCACAAATTCCAAATTGTCGCGTACATACATCGCGCCTTGCCGGTATCCAGCCTCGAACCGGCGAATCAGAGGAATATCCATGCCGCCAATAAATCCAAGCTTATCAGATTTGCTTTTCATAGCGGCGATCATGCCGACCAAAAATGAGCCTTCATTTTCTTTAAAGGTAATCGACTGAACATTGGGTAGATCCACAATCGCATCAATGACAGTAAAGCGCATATTCGGGTATTTTCTAGCCACATTGCGCACCGCAACAGAATATCCAACCCCGACAGCCACGATTAAATCAGCCTTGCGGCGAGCGAAGCGCTTTAGGGCTTGCTCGTACTGGGTTTCGCTTGAGGGTTCAAAGTCACGGTACGGTATCCCATATTTGGCCTTAAAGGCTTCGGCACCATTTCGCGCGGCTTCGTTAAAGCTTTTATCGAATTTTCCGCCGATATCATACAATAATACAGGCTTAAAATCCGCAGCCAATACTGCGCTTGTCACCAGTAAACTGGCCAGCATAGTGCCAGCAATTGCCTTCAATAATTTCGTCATGCACCTACACTCCCCGATGCTATAAAATCCGTTGCAGCCTTTATGCCCCGTTTCTACAGTCCTGCGCAAGGGAACCAGAGCAAACATGCTGCGTCAACCATTTTTGACTATTTGGTCAGGATTAGTTGACCCGACTGTCAGGATTCAATCGACATTTGCTAAAATTCAAATTACTAAGAAACTAGTTAGGGTTCCACAGGGATAGAAAAATGACCTCTAAAGCCGCTGCCAAAGTCACAGTCGTTGACCACCCACTGGTGCAACATAAATTAACGCTGCTCCGCCGCAAAGAAGCCAGCACGGCTGAATTCAGAAAATTGCTGCGCGAAATTGGGCTTTTCCTTGGATATGAGGCGCTACGCGACCTCCCTATCGGCAAAATTCAAATTGAAACGCCGGTTTGTGCGATGGAGGCTCCGGTGCTTGCTGGCAAGAAACTGACATTCATTTCCGTGCTGCGCGCAGGAGATGGCCTCTTGGGCCCCATGCTTGATCTGGTGCCGTCGGCGCGGGTTGGCCAAATTGGCTTGGCACGCAACGAAGAAACCCTTCAGCCTGAAAAATATTTCTTCAAAGTCCCTAAAGATACCGCCTCAAGGGTGAATATTGTTTTGGACCCAATGCTCGCCACCGGCCATTCAGCCATCCGAGCTGTGCAAGAAATGAAAGATATTGGTGCAAAGGACGTTCGTTTTGTTTGCCTCCTTGCGGCCCCTGAGGGTATTAAGGAATTTACCGAGGCACATCCTGATGTGCCAGTTGTCACGGCGTCTATCGACGAAAGGCTGAACGAGAAAGCCTATATCGTACCGGGGCTGGGGGATGCGGGTGACCGTATATTTGGAACAAAAGGGGTTTAAGACGCATGACTGTAACCAAAAAATATGTAACCGCACAGGAACTGCTGGATGACAGCTTTCAGCTTGGTCTTCAGATTTTAAAAAGCGATTTCCGCCCGAAATTTATCGTCGGCGTTTGGCGTGGGGGCACCCCAACAGGGATCGCTGTTCAAGAAATCCTTGATTATTACGGTGTTGATACCGACCATATTGCCATTCGCACCTCTAGCTACATTGGCATGCAGCAACAAAAAGAGGTCAAAGTTCACGGGTTTGAATATATTGTGAATAATATCAACCATGATGATTCGCTTCTGATTGTGGATGATGTGTTCGATAGTGGCCGCTCTATTGATGCGATCATCCAGCATTTGAACGAAAAGTGCCGCCGCAATACACCCGAGACAATCAAAATTGCCACGGTTTTCTATAAACCGTCGCGCAATGTCACAGATCTAGAGCCTGATTTCTACTGCCATGAAACCGATGATTGGCTTGTGTTCCCGCACGAGTTATCGGACATGACACGAGAAGAAATTCTGGAGAAAAAAGGCCTAAGCTTGCCTGAGATCAAAATTTAAACCAGATACTCTGTTCAACAAAACCAGAGCGTCTCTTGAGTACAAGAGCCTCTATCCAAATTAAAAGCCTCTATAGACTATCAAAATAAAAGAAAGCCAACTCATGAGCTATGATGACGTTCAAGCCTGCGCACAGCTGATCAAAGATAAATTTGACGGAACCATCCCAAAAATGGCGATGGTTTTGGGTAGCGGACTGAATGATCTGGCTGACAGCGTTGAAGATGCCACTGTCTTTTCATACGCAGACCTGCCCGGTTTTCCAAAACCAACGGTTGCAGGGCACGCCGGGCGTATGCTGATCGGCAAACTTGCTGGCAGCCCTGTGATCTGTATGCAAGGCCGCGCGCACGCCTATGAAGGCCACCCGCCATCAACGCTGGCCTTTTCAACCCGTGTCCTTTGGGCGCTGGGAGTGGAAATTTTGGTCCTAACCAACGCAGCAGGCAGCCTTGACGAAAAAGCTGGCCCCGGCAGCCTTATGGCAATCACTGACCATATTAATTTCTCCGGCATTAACCCGCTGGTGGGCTTAAACGACGAGCGCTTTGGCCCTCGTTTTCCCGACGTGACAGCCGCGTGGGATAAGGCGCTAACCAAGACACTGGAAGGCTGTGCGGCTGATCTGGATATTGAGCTACACCACGGCACATACTTGATGGCATTGGGGCCAAACTTTGAAACTCCGGCTGAAATCCGGGCGTTCCGGTCGTGGGGCGTGAATGCGGTCGGCATGTCAACGGTGCCTGAATGTCTGGTTGCGCGGCACTGCGGTATGCGCGTGTGCGGTATCAGCTCAATCACAAATTATGCGGCGGGAATGACCGGTGAGGAGCTCACCCACCATGAAACCATGGAATATGGGGCTATCGCTGCCGTGAACCTTGATAAATTGCTGCGCGCTTTCGCTTCTAAAGTAGCGTAAAATATAAAGCCCTAAAAATATGGCCATGCACCCCGCTGAATAAACGCGAGGCACATGGCCTTTTTAGTTTTACCTCATAGGTTAAGCCGCCACAGGCACATCACCGTAGGTGTCTAGGCCAATCCCCGTCAAAATCACTTGCACATTCGCGCGGAATTTTTCCACGTGGACCATATGGTCTGCATCCGGAACAGATATAAACCGCCCGCGCCGGAAGCTGTTCGCGACCCGAATATTTGCTTTTGACGGAATAAAATTATCATGCTCGCCGGAATAAACCGTCGTAGGGACATCTGGCAAATAGCGCAAATCCGTTTGGCCATCGCGCAAAATACGCTGTGTATTATGCCGAAATTGCTCGCGGATGCCCTTTGACGATGTCTTTAAGGCATAGCGCAGTTTTTCAGCGGCAACCCGTGCCAACCGGTTCACTTTTCTAAGTTCTGGATTTGTCATCAAATCAGTGAAACCATCGGCAAATTCTTCGATCCGGTCCCATTTAAGCTGAAATAGCAATTTGTTAAATTCATAATTCAAATCATCGGGCAGGCTTTCCATCGCTGCGCACAAGACAAGATTATTGATGCCAAGATAGCGCTGTGCATACCGCATCGCCACGATGCTTCCGTATGAACCACCAAGCAGATTGATCGCGTCAACGCCCAAACCTTTCAAGCCGTAATGGATCGCTTCGCAAATGAAATCAAAATCATAATCTGACGGCAATACGCCCGTATTTCCATTCCCCGGAGTATCCACAGAAATCACCCATGTTTTTTCCGATAAAGCCCGACATACTTTTTCAACACGGTCAATATTTTGAAATGCTCCGCCAATAAAAATCAGAGGAATATCAGTTAAGCCTTTCGAATATTGTTTAAAATGGATCGGGAATCCCTCGTACGACATGATGTGAAAATCAGTGCCTGTAGACAGCATTTGAGTATTTTGAATCAGCATATAAATGTCCTTTCTTTTACTTCGTGGTTAAAGTTTATTAACCATAATCTTCCCAAGATTCGCCTAACGGGGATCAGGACAAAAGTTCAAGTAAAATGAGAAAAATACACTTATTGATGGCTGTTAATCAAGATATGGGTTGCTTGATCTACTTAAAAGCGACCGGAAAACCAGCAAAACCCCATTGATAAACAGAAATGTTGCGGAGTCGGTTCAACACTACGCCGGAAAGATAAAGGCAAAAGCCTTTAGGGTTTATGAAAGAAAATATGCTGTGCGGTGTCCGTCTCCCGGAACGCCTCACCGGGCAAGCCCGCCCCAATATCAAAGAAATGCCGTTCTATTAATTCGGTATCGCCAAAATCACCGTGCCCCATGTCTTGACGCAATTCCTCTTTTGTAAGAACAACCCCGGTACCGACAAAATAATGCACATCCCCAAAAGGGTCCAAAAGCGGTAATTGCAGCGTCCGATAATAAAAATGGTCCCCGACACGGTTGGGGGCCGATCGTGTCATCATCCCAGCACACGGAAAATCTCGCAGCGCTTTATAATAACTTATCTCGGCAGGCCGAAGGGCTTCGGGTGTCATCTCAAAGATGTTTTTTCCAGTTAGGTCTTCGCCGATATGGCGGTCAAGCACAGTCCCTGTTTGAATGATCACCAAATCATCTTCGCTGGTCCATTCGCTCAGAAAAACTTCAGGTAAGGCCCCATTGATAAGCGCGGATGAAAAATCTGCGCGCTTTGGGCAAACTTGCCCATCCAGCCGAGGAAGGCTGTTCCAAAAGTTAACCAAATTTATGGTCGCTTTTGAATAACATAGGTCTTGCAATGCATTTAACATTGTCTTGCTAATATATACGCTATTGTTGCGCCCTCACTTAAGTTTATCATATCACTAACTGTATTTTAACTATGACACGCTTAGGTTATTAAAAGCAAATATACAATAAACATAAGTATAGTTTTAACTTGTATCGTGAACGACTTTTATTCAACACAACTATAATATGATGATACAATATTAATGGTTGCGTTACTTTAACTTATATCAAAGAATATGTGGTCACCTCTGCCTGCCAAAAGGGAATTAAATGCGTAATATTTACAAGATACTTCTGGCCGTAAGCTTCGTCACAAGTGCTGCCCACGCCGATATGCAATTGGTTCTCTTGGGTACAGGCACGCCCAACCCAGTGCCCGAGCGTGCAGGCGCCGCTAGCGCTGTGATTGTGGACGGCACGCCGTGGATTGTTGATGCTGGCCCCGGCGTAGTGCGGCGTATTTCAGCAGCCCACCGGGCGGGTATTCAGCCACTTGCACAACCCAATTTAAGCCGTGCATTGATCACGCATTTGCATTCAGATCATACACTTGGCCTTGCTGACTTAATGTATGCCCCCTGGACCCTCGAGCGCACAGACCCGCTAATAATCATGGGGCCAGAAGGACTTACAAACATGGTGCAGCACTTAGAGAAAGCCTATAGCGCCGATGTCCATATTCGGCTGGACGGTCGCGAACCCGCAAACACAACGGGCTGGAAAATTCTGCCCCGCGATGTAAAACCGGGCATTATCTACCAAAATGATACTGTAACCATCGAAGCGATCCCCGTTTGTCACGGCGACTGGAAGCAAGCCTTTGGCTATAAGTTCACAAGTGACGGAAAAATAATTGTTATCTCAGGCGACACCACATACTGCCCCGCGCTAGAGGCGGCGGCCATGGGTGCGGATATTTTGCTGCATGAGGTCTATGATGCCCAAGCCCTTGCGAAACGCAGTGGAGATTGGCAGGCGTATCATAAAGCCGCCCACACATCCGGCCCTGATCTTGGCAAGCTCGCCCGGCGTGCAAAACCAAAACATCTGATCCTGACACACCAATTGGCATGGAGCGGAAGCAAAGAGGCGATCATGGCGCAAGTCACGGCAAACTTTCACGGCAAAGTAACGTGGGGCGAAGATTTGATGGTCTTTGATCTGAAATAAGTCCCACGCCACCCCTCTGAACAGCGTGCCCCCTTCGCACGGTCAGTTCGCGTTAGACACTCTAGACAGGGCTTGAGCCACTATGAACACCCACACACAACCCCCAAACGATCCCTTGATATCAGAGACCACCTTACGCCACAAAAAACACAGGGCTAGAATTGCATATATTTTGATATGGACTATGTCGAGCGTTGCAATGTTTGTCGCAGTGGCATTCATGCTGCTTCTCACGGATGTCAATCCGCGCAATCTGCATTTTTACATTCCCGTTGGGGCATTCGCGCTGATCATGGCTATCGCCATTCCGGTCACAGCCAAAATCACCCGTCATTATTTTGATTAAACCATCGGCCCGAATAGCCCTCTAGCGGGCGCTAATGGCTCTGCCGCTTGCCGCGGGTTCACGGGTGACTTCGGCCCAAAATTCCGCGCCTAATTTATCAATTGTCCGTGTTTCCGCATTCATAAGCATCACCAGCCCGATATCATGCTCTTTGGAATAGGCAATCAGGCTGCGAAAACCTGAAACACCCCCGCCGTGTAGAATTATATCCTCGCCCCCAATTTGGTAGATACGCCAACCATAGCCATAATAGGCATCGCTCACATAAGGACGCCACATGCGTTTGCGAAGTTCGCGTTTGGTTCTGATGCGCTTTTTGGTCACGGTTTTCAATAGGTCTGCCCCCAGCACTTTATTATTATAGCCCATCTGCGCGCGCACCCATTTGGCCAAGTCCATAATACTTGCATTGATGCCCGCAGCCGGGGCCACTGTATAATAATTGGGCTTCACACTTGTGCGGTACCAGCCGCTGCGTGTGAGCACATGCGGCGCTGCGCGGTTCGCTGACGACAAATAGCCCTCAAGCCCCACCGAGCTATCACGCATATCAAGAGGGGTGAAAATCCGAGTTTCGACCAGATGTTTAAAACTGTCGCCTGTGGTCTTTTCAATCACCGGGCCAATGAAACTATACGCAATATTTTGGTAGCCATAACAGTTGCCGGGGCCACAAACAGCCTTTAGCCGTTTAAAGCGCGGTATGATTTTTTCCAGGCTCCAACCATCTTCAAGCATATTATCATAGGCATTTGGCGTTAGGCCGGTGGTGTGGCTTAGGATATTATCTAGCCGTATTTTCCGCGCGTGCCCTGGGGTTTTCAGATGAAAATTTGGCACATACTTTGATAATTTATCATCAAACGAAAATTTACCCTCGGCCACCATCATCGCGGCAAGCTCTGCGGAAAATGTTTTGGAAACAGAGGCAAGCCGAAACACAGTGTCGCTGGTGACAGGCAAATCAGCCCCTAGCGCACGCGTGCCGTAGCCCTTGGCGGCAATAACCTTGCCGTCTTGGATAATGGCATATGCCGCACCGGGCACATTATTTTCCGTGACTGCATACTGAAATTTCTGGTCAAAGCCTGTGATGGCCCGCGTATCTGACGCAGTGGCGCCTACTGTTAAGGCCATCACAGCCAAAAACAGGCCGCCAATAGCTGTTCTTGTTTTTGTCAACACATGCTCCCCAGCGAAACTAACAGGTTCAGGCTGTCAAAAACCGACTGACAGCCCGTGCTACCATATCCGGTTTTTCCGCATGAAGCCAGTGCCCAACACCTTCTATGGTGCGAACGGTCGCATTTGGGAATAGATCTAGTATGGCATCCCGGTGTTCAGCGCCGATATAATGCGACAGCCCGCCCCGTAAAAAAAGCACATCCCCTTTAAAGACTGAGCCGCTATTTCCTGCTGCAATATGGGCATATTCGCTGCGAATAGCCGCAAGATTATGCCGCCAACCCCAATTTCCATTCGTGTCACGTCGCCAATTGGTCATCAGAAAACTTAAAATCGCGGGCTCGCTTTCATAACGGCGCAAGATGTCCTCTGCCCCTTTGCGTGAAGACGGTGCAGCCTCCGCCACAGCCTGCATTCCGTCCAAAATCGCAGCGTGATGGTGCCTATAAGAAACCGGAGCTATATCCGCGATCACCAGTTTATTAACCCGGCTCGGGCAATCAAGCGCCAATTGCATCGCTACTTTACCGCCCATCGAATGACCAAAAACATGCGCGCGCTCTAGTCCCAATTGGTCCATCAGGGCACAGACATCCTCAGCCATAAGACTATAGGACATTCGGTCAGAATGTGGGCTGCGGCCATGATTACGCAGATCAACCGTGATCGTATGAAATTCCTTCGCAAGTATCCGTGCAAGGCCGCCCAAATTGTCTGCCGAGCCAAATAACCCGTGCAACATCACCAGCGGTGGGCCTTCGCCGCGCTCTCGATAGTGTAAATGCATCATGGATTGCCCGCAGTAGCATGCCCAAGCGGGCCGTACCCTGCCCCCAAGTTTGGCGCACATTCAATCGCACGGCGTACAAATCGGTGTGCGCCGCCAAACGCATCTTCTAGCGTCTGCCCAAGCGCAAGATATGTTGCCGCAGCACTCGCGGCCGTGCAGCCTGTTCCGTGGGTGTTGCGGCTGTTGATGCGTGTGGTTTCCAACACCGTGTGGTTTCCCTTCGCTGTTGCCAGCACATCAAGAAGACAGTCGCCCTTCAAGTGACCGCCTTTTATCCAAACAGCCTTGGCCCCCATGGCCAACAGCGCATCGCCTGCATGTTTCATGTCTTCCAAATTTGAAATTTCCACCCCTGTGAGCACCTCGGCTTCTGGGATATTAGGGGTCACCAACGCCGCCATCGGGATCAACAATTGCTTGAGGGCGTCCACAGAACCTGACGCCAACAAACTATCGCCCGAAGTTGCCACCATAACCGGATCAATAACCAGTGCAGGCTTGCAGGCATGATCCTGAAGGAGGGTTGCCACCCCTTCGATCATTGGGCTGTCAAATAACATGCCTGTTTTTATACAATCCGCACCAATATCATCCAGCACTGCGCGCATCTGCTCGGCGACGAACTTTGGCGGAATTGCCATCACGTCGAAAACACCCAGCGTATTCTGGACTGTAAGCGCTGAAATGGCCGCTGCTGCGTAGCCGCCTAGGGCGGTCACGGTTTTAATGTCGGCCTGAATACCAGCCCCGCCCGATGGGTCAGAGCCCGCGACAATAAGCACCCGGCCTTGAAGGCCGCGTCCCATTAGGCCGCCACCTCTATCTCGCTGCAAATACCGTCCACAATAGCATTTATCTGATCTGCATCATCGCCTTCCGCCATGACCCGTATCACAGGTTCTGTGCCAGATTTTCTAATCAACACCCGGCCTGTGCCATCTAATTTGGCTTCAGCGTCCTTGATGGATTTTTGGACTTTATCCGCACATAGCGGGTCCGCACCGCCGTAGCGAACATTCTTTAAAACTTGCGGCACCGCCTCAAATTGATCACATATTTCAGAGGCTGGCTTGTTGCTTTGGATGAGTTCAGTGATCACCTGCAGGGCAGCGACAAGGCCGTCTCCTGTGGTGCAATAATCGCTTAGAACAATATGACCAGACTGCTCGCCGCCAATATTAATGCCGGTTTTGCGCATACGCTCTACCACATGGCGGTCACCCACTTTGGTGCGCTCAAGGTTCAGTCCTTCTGCTTCCAGAAGCCGTTCCAGACCAAGATTAGACATCACGGTCGCTACCAATCCGCCGCCCTTTAAAAGGCCACGCCGGCGCCAAGTGCGCGTGATAAGAGCCATAATCTGGTCGCCATCAATAATGCGGCCTTTTTCGTCGCACAGGATCAAGCGGTCAGCGTCCCCGTCAAGGGCGATACCAAGGTCAGCCCCTGTTTCAACAACCCGGCGACACATTTCTTCAGGGTAGGTCGAGCCGCAGCCATCGTTGATATTATAGCCATCTGGCGAAACACCCATGGCAACCACTTCAGCGCCCAATTCCCACAAGACTTCAGGAGCCACCTTGTAAGCCGCGCCGTTTGCGCAGTCCACAACCACCTTCAAGCCACCAAAGCGCACATCCACAGGGATCGTGGCTTTGGCAAATTCCACATAACGCCCGCGTGCGCTTTCCATTTGGCTGGCCCGGCCAAGTCGCTCAGCCTGAGCCAACACATCGCCGTTACTGTTATCCATTAATTGTTCGATCTGTTCTTCTCGCGCATCTGATAATTTAAAGCCATCAGGGCCAAAGAATTTAATTCCATTATCATAATGCGGGTTATGACTAGCGGAAATCATAATGCCCAAATCAGCGCGCAATGATTTCACTAACATAGCAATCGCAGGGGTTGGCATCGGCCCAACCATGATCACATCCATGCCTGCTCCGACAAATCCCGCGGCCAGCGCTGGTTCAAACATATAGCCCGACCGGCGGGTGTCCTTGCCGATCACAACACGGTGTACATGATCGCCGCGCCGGAACACCTTGCCAGCCGCAAGGCCCACCTTCAGCGCAACGTCAGGGCGCATATGCCCTTGGTTCACGGTTCCCCTGATACCATCTGTTCCAAAATACTTACGATCTACCATGCGCCCCCGCCCTTACAATCATGCCGCAAACTTATACAATCGCGATACCCCATAAGCCCAACAATGGTTGCTTAAAACTACGATATCCAATTGATTTAATTGCTATAATAGCGCTTTCAATCGGGCGCGTCTACGGCTTCAACTGGTTGCGTCGATTATAGCTGCATCCCGAAAGCCTTGAACCATTGCCAGAGCTTGTTTTGTTTCCTTGACATCATGCGCCCTGATAATCTGCGCGCCCAATTCCACGGCTTTAATCGCCGCAGCCAACGAGCCCGGAAGCCGCTTTGACGCGTCCTCTTCTCCCGTAACCGCGCCGATAAAACTTTTGCGCGAGGCCCCAAACAAAACCGGGCAGCCTAGAGTATGCAACAGCGGCAGACCATTGATTAAGGCCAGATTATCTTTGACCATCCTTTTGCCAAAACCGATACCCGGATCCACGATAAGACGCGCCCGGTCAATACCCGCCGCCTCGCACGCCGCGATACGTTCAGAAAGATAATCATAAACATCTAAAAGCGTATCCCGGTACATGGGATTATCTTGCATAGTTTTGGGATCACCCTTGGAATGCATTAATATGATCGGCGCATCACTTTGGGCTGCAATTAGCATACTTTCGCTGTCGTAACTCAGGGCTGTCACATCATTGATAATGTGTGCACCTGCTGTGACAGCTTTTTCCATCACAAAGCTATGCCGAGTATCAATAGAAAGCGGGATGCCGCTGTCTTTTAGTGCTTCGATAACCGGCACAACACGGCGAGCTTCTTCGCCCTCCCATACAGGCTCAGCGCCGGGTCTGGTACTTTCGCCGCCAATATCGATGATGTCTGCGCCTTCAGAAATCATCCGATTTGCTTGCTCGGTCGCATGCTTTGGATCAAGATATTTGCCGCCGTCAGAGAAGCTATCGGGCGTCACATTTAAAATGCCCATTATCAGAGGCTTGGTAAATGCAAGCGAAGGCGTTGCTGAGCCTAGCTTTAAAGGGGGGCGCGGGGCCGTTAGCCTGTCACACTGTGTCACAAGCCTGTCACACAGTTTGTCACACACGGTCTCAGCTTGTTTTTTCAGCTCTGAGGCTGTCATATAAGCATCAAAATTGCGCCTGCCGCCGGAGGTGCGGCCGATCACCCTAAAGCCTGAAAACCGAAGCCCTGTGGATGCAAAAGAGACCGCAGCCTCATCGCCAAAAACAGGACCGACGGGTACAAGGTAAATCCTCGTCCCGTCGGCCAATTCGCTTAGATTTTTTCCGTGCAGGTCCACCAGGCGTTAGCCTTCAGGCTGCGGTGTACCGTGCTCAACCCCTGCGTCCGGCACTGCGGTTGGCGGAACATGCGGTGTGGTATCACCCTTCTTGGGTTTCACCCGAATTTCCTCACCGGCGATCAAAGCTTTGATCTCATCGCCTGTCAGGGTTTCATACTCAAGCAGCGCCTTGCCGACAATCTCAAGCTGATCACGGTGATCGGTCAATATCTTGGTGGCCCGTGCGTTGGCCTCATCGACAAAGCGTTTAATTTCATCATCAATAAGCTTGGCCGTTTCATCCGAGACATTTTGCTTATTAGCAACCGAATGGCCAAGGAAAACCTCTTGCTCGTTTGCGGCATATTGCAGTGGGCCAAGCTTGTCGGACATACCCCACTGGGTCACCATTGCCCGCGCCAATTCGGTGGCGTGCTGAATATCGCTAGAGGCACCAGATGTCACGGCATCATAGCCAAAAATCAGTTCCTCCGCCACACGGCCACCCATGGAAACCGCAAGGTTATCATGCATTTTAGCACGGCTTTGAGAATATTCATCTCGCTCAGGAAGGCGCATTACCATGCCCAGTGCGCGTCCACGCGGGATGATCGTTGCCTTGTGAATAGGATCAGATGTCGGACAGTGAAGCGCTACCAAAGCATGGCCGCCTTCATGATAAGCCGTCAGCTTTTTCTCGTCGTCGGTCATAACCATCGACCGGCGCTCAGCCCCCATCATCACCTTGTCTTTGGCGTCTTCAAATTCACGCATAGCAACAATTTTCTTGCCGCGACGCGCTGCCAGAAGTGCAGCCTCGTTCACAAGATTCATCAAGTCAGCGCCAGAAAATCCCGGCGTACCGCGCGCAATCACCCGCAGATCAACATCAGGTGCCAGCGGAACTTTTTTGATATGCACGTTCAAAATTTTCTCACGGCCTTCAATATCAGGGCGCGCTACAACAACCTGCCTGTCGAACCGGCCCGGACGCAAAAGCGCTGGGTCAAGAACATCAGGACGGTTCGTCGCCGCCAAAATAATGATGCCTTCGTTGGCTTCAAAGCCGTCCATCTCAACAAGCAATTGATTAAGCGTTTGCTCGCGTTCATCATTGCCGCCGCCAAGGCCAGCGCCCCGGTGCCGACCCACGGCATCAATTTCATCGATAAAGATAATGCACGGTGCATTTTTCTTGGCTTGCTCGAACATATCGCGCACACGACTTGCGCCAACACCCACGAACATTTCAACAAAATCAGAACCAGATATCGTGAAGAATGGCACATTGGCCTCGCCCGCAATCGCACGCGCCAGCAGGGTTTTACCTGTCCCCGGAGGCCCCACAAGCAAAGCGCCTTTCGGGATTTTACCACCAACCCGCTGGAACTTTTGCGGGTCTTTTAGAAAATCAACGATCTCTTCAAGTTCTTCTTTAGCCTCTTCGATACCGGCCACGTCTTCAAAAGTCACATGGCCCTGCTTTTCAGTGAGCAGCCTCGCTTTGGATTTACCAAAGCCCATCGCGCCGCCACCGCCGCCTTTGCCCTGCATCTGGCGCATGAAGAAAATCCATACCCCGATAATCAGCAAGAAAGGCAGCATGGAATAAATCAACCCATCAAACACACTTGGTTCGTCCACCACTTCGGTGAAATCCACATTATGTTCGCGCAGAATATTATAAAGATCGGGGTGGAAAACCGGCTTCACAGCACGCCTTTGGCCCTCTGTACCTTCTTCAAACAAAATATTCTGCCCGGTGATTTTTGCCTTAGTCACGCGCTCTTGTTCAACGGCATCCAAAAACTCGCTGTAACTAACCTCAGTTACCCGCGAATTACTGCCTTGAAACGTCTGGAAAAGCACAATCAGGAGAATAAAAATTACGCCCCACACCAATGCATTCCGCATCAAACCATTCACATTATTGCCTTTCCATCATCGCCTATTCATCATAGTAGGCGGCAAGTCTTATTTTTAAACTAATCTTACCCCTTCAGATAAGCGTCTTGGCTTACTGTGCAAGGGTTAGCTTGATTAGAGCGCTCACTTTTTCGTAACTAATTTTCTAATACTACGAGCAGTGACCTGTATTTCTTTATCTATAGTATAGTCTAAATGCGGCACACACCACAAATCTGTTCCTTTAAATATCGCAGGCAAAGCCCATACCGCCTTGATGGGGATCAATAAGTGTTCCAAATCAAAAGCTGAAGCTTTCAACTGGCGCCAACCATCCTCGCCAAGCGCAGAAATTTCGAGCCCTGCAATATCACCCTTCGCACAAATTTCAAACCGATTATCCCAAGTGACTGTTTCTTTTAGGCAAGTTCCGGCCTCACAGTCGCCCACTTCACGGCTGATCAAGATTTTACCGTCACAGTTGGCAGAAAATTGTGCGCCGTACAGTGTTTGCCCTCGAAACCCTTCCTGGGTGATCTGACGATATAGGCGCTGCAATTTTTCCATGCGCGGAACATACATGCCCTTGCCAACAAACCGGCACAGCGACGCTAAACCGCGCAGTAAAATTTCCTCTGGCTCGCCTGTTAAAGTGTCAGCCTTGAGAAAGACATACCCTTGATCACCGTGCGCCTCAACCGCACGACCAAGCCACAGCGCTTCATAATGCTCTAACGCATCGCGAGACCGCCGCAAACGGCTTGCAGTGGCAGCCAAACGGTCAGCACGCAAGCCTTCCACCGGCGGATTTGCGAGCATACGGCGGATTTTCACTCGGTCATACGCATCGGACTGATTGCTAGGATCTTCGGCCCAAGAAACCCCCATGGCTTGCAAATATGCTGTTAGCTCTGATTTAGGGACCGTCAGCAAGGGACGTAGCAGTGTAACCCCATCCAAATCACGCACAGCAGCCATGCCTGCAAGCCCGTAAACCCCACTGCCCCGGGCAAGGCGCAACAGCACGGTTTCGGCCTGATCGTCCATATGATGTGCTGTCAGAAGAAATTGGATGCCCTTGTCCTGACACCAGCCAGCCATCAAATCATAACGCGCTTGTCGGGCCTCGGCTTGGATATTGGCTACCGGCTTATCGCCGGTCCACAGTAATGTTTCATGATCTATAGAGTGCCGCTGACACACATCTGCCACCAATTGCGCCTCATCGGCTGCCCCACTACGCAAGCCGTGATCCACAGTCAAAGCGCTGACACGGAAATGATCCTGCGCCAACAGCATCAAGGCCAAGCTGTCGGCACCACCTGAAACACCAACAGCGACCCGCGTACCTTCGGGCACACCCAATAAGACAAGCTGGTCACGAATATGTTGGCTGGTTAGGCGCATGGTTGTTCTGTCAGGCTCATTGGCTGGTCTCTGGCTGGTCTCTGGTTGGTCTCTGGCTGTTCTTTGACAGGTCTTTGATTGGTCTTTGACTGATCACGGGTTGATCACTGGCAGCGCGCAGTCGCGCCAACGCGGTTCGCCCGTGCTATTAAACGTGCAGAGGCTTTATCTTCCACCCGGCGGAACTCGGCAAGAGCATTGCAGGCATCATCTGCACTGCCCAATTTCAACAAGACATCCGCCAAATCAACCAGCGCATCCGCGCGTTTAGGGTGATTAGGATGCCCTTCAATCAGCTCCAGCAAATACTGGGCAGCCTTCGCATTTCGGCCTTCTTGCAAATGAATACGACCGAGCCAATATTTGGCATTAGCGGCGCGGCTATCGCCTTTGTTCGCCTCAAGAAAAGCCTCAAGCGCCAACCGACCGCGCACCAGATCATTTTTGCGTACAAAAGCAAACGCATAATCAAACTGCCCAGCAGCATCACTATCAGGCAATTCTACGGTGGCGACAGGCTTTGCCTCAGCAATAGGCGCCAAGGCTTGCCCACTACCCGCTGCGCGGGCCGTATCCTTACCGGCAGACGCAGCAGACGCCGAAGCTGCAGTCTTCGCCCCCACGCCAACGGCTGATGCACTTATATCCTTGCTTGTATCTGGATTGCTGCCCCCTGCTCCAGCATTTACAGCCGCCAAAGCCGCGCTCGAGCGCGCAAATTCCATTTCTTTTCTAAGGAGATCAATCTGGGTTTGCATCTGTCGTTGGCGATGTTCAAACAATTCCAACCGGCCTGTCAGCTTGCGAATTTGGCCCTCTAACGTCCCAATTTTGGCAGACATATCTGCGATCAACTGTGGATTTTTGACACCTGACGGTGCGGCCTCCTCCGGGGCTGGCGGGTTCATGCCAAGACGTGTGCGAAGCATGGTTACTTGGCGCTCCAACACCTCGATACGGGCACTGTTGACAGCACGACTGCCTTGGGCACTAGCGGGTTGCACCACAGATAAGCTCAGGCCAAGAACAGCAGCAAGAAACAGGCTTTTCAACAACATTGGTATCTCCGTAAATCAGCGGCAACCCCTCTGCCAAGCACATTCAGGCTTGCTGGAGGCCGCTCTTTATAGACTGACATTATAATATAGGCGGGCATCATATTATAGACTGGCATTATGTTAAGACGGTATCATGGCGCAAAAATACGGTTATAAAAAGACAGCCCCGCGCCGGATTTCCCGGGCACGGGGCCAAATGCTTTAAAAGACGCGTAGGGATTATTGTACGCGCAGTACCCCACGACGGTTCTGGCTATAATTACCAGGCTCTGCAGGGCGTTCCTTACCATAGCTGATTGTCTTCAACCGGCTTGCAGGCACGCCAAGGGCGATGAGGTAATTTTTAACCGCCGTTGCGCGTCTCTCACCAAGGGCAAGGTTATATTCGCGCGTACCGCGCTCGTCACAGTGGCCTTCGATCGTGGCACGAACCCGTGGATAGTGCATCAACCATGCGGCTTGTTTACCAAGGGTAGCGCGAGCGCTGTCGGTAAGATCACTACTGTCATAGGCAAAGAATACACGGTCAGCGCCAGCATAGGCCGCGACACCGTTGGATGTAGCACCACCCCATTCTTGCATATCCAGCTGTTCAGCTGTCATAGGCGGTGTTTCAGGCATAGCAGGCTTGCCGCCGCCGTCCATAGTATCTTCAACGGGAGCAACCGGCGCTGTGTCTTCTGGCGGCGGTGTTTCTTTGGCTGAACATGCTGCAAGGATGAATGCTGCTGCGGTTAGTAAGGCAATATTTTTGCCCAGTTGCTTGGACGTCATTTTAGCTCCCTCCAACGGAATGGGTTCCCCCAAAAAATACAAACCAGATAATCGACGGCGTGACTATGATACAACCGCACGAATTTTATTCGCCGCAACTATAGAACGCGATTCCCCAAGGATCAAGCATTCAAAGATGACCAAACAGTTGTTTTTCGTGACCTTTTCGTGACATGCGCGTCATAAAATGGGAATTCCTCCAAATCGCATGCAACAGAACAAGAAGAACTCACCAGCAAAAAGCTTTGCAGAAAACTTTCCGTGCGGTCTTTTATGGCTTTTCAAGGCCCATAAAGCGCCACGCCAGACGGTTTCCCGCGTGAAATGGTGCAAGTTGCAACGCACCGTCCCCTAACAGGCTTGGCACAGAGAAGGGCTTACGCTCAAGCACCACCCGCGCCTTGTTCAACTCAAGACCATAAAATTTGGGACCATTCTCGGACGCAAATGCCTCTAATTTATCAAGCGCACCGTCTTCATCAAACGTTTTGGCGTAACTTTCTAGCGCATATGGCGCATTGAAAATACCCGCGCAGCCACACGCTGTCTCTTTTTTGTCCCTCGTATGTGGGGCGCTGTCCGTGCCGAGGAAGAACTTGGCTGAACCTGATGTGGCCGCCTTTCGCAGTGCCGTGCGGTGGGTTTCGCGCTTAAGGATTGGCAGACAGTAAAAATCTGGCCTCATACCGCCTTGGAACATGGCATTGCGGTTACAATCAAGATGGTGCGGAGTGATGGTCGCAGCGATCTGCTGACCGCTATCGGTGACAAAATCCACTGCCTCAGCTGTTGTGATATGCTCGAACACCAACTTTAAAGCGGGGAAATCTGCAATAAGTTTTGACAAAATACGGTCGATAAACACGGCCTCGCGGTCAAAAATATCAATGGCAGTATCGGTCACCTCGCCGTGCACCAATAAGGGCATACCGATACGCTGCATGGTTTCCAAAACTGGATAAATTTTCGCAATGTCAGTGACGCCGTGACTAGAATTGGTTGTCGCACCCGCTGGATATAATTTGCAGGCCGCAAACAGGCCTGAGGCAAAGCCGCGCTCAACCTCATCAGGCGCCATTTCATCGGTAAGATAACACGTCATCAAAGGCTTAAAAGCGCTGCCCTCTGGGATTGCAGCCTGAATGCGTTCCCGGTAGGCGGCGGCAAGTGCTACTGTGGTTATTGGCTGTGCAAGATTGGGCATGATGATCGCGCGGGCAAACTGCCGTGTGGTATAAGCAAGCACGCTTTCTAAGACCGCCCCGTCGCGCACATGCACATGCCAATCATCGGGCTGGCGCAAGATTAAGCGGTTAGGAACACTATTTGGCGGATTGCTCATGGTGGGCACCTTGGTGTAAAAGTTCGAGAGTGTAAAAGTTCTGGGACTTATAAGTTCGGGGACTTAAAAGTTCTGGCGAACAGAGTTACGGACCCTTACATACCGGCATCTGCGCGCACTGACAACTTGAAAGCCGTGTATAAAGTGCCATTTTATCACATGTCTGCCAATGCCATAACGACACAGCAAGGGATCCTATATGACCGCACAGATACTCTGCCTAAAAAACCGCGCAGTGCTTCGGCTATCGGGCGGTGAGGCACGCCCCTTTCTGCAAGGACTTGTCACCAATGATGTGATGGCTGTCACCCCTGAAAAGGCAGTTTATGCGGCGATCTTAACGCCTCAAGGGAAATTCTTGTTTGATATGATCATCGTGGCTGAGGGCGATGACTTGCTACTGGATGTTGAGGCCGAGCGCAAACCCCAATTGATGCAGCGTTTGATGATGTATAAACTGCGGGCGGATGTTACTATTTCTGACGAAAATACATGCGTGTGGGCGCTGTGGGACGGTGCGGCCGAACAGGGCACAGCCTACACGGACCCCCGCCACAACGCTTTACAGGACCGTATCATAGCCGCAGAAAACCCATGCCCTAGCGCCGAGCCACTACCGCTTGTCCGGTACGAAGAACGCCGCATTCGCCATAGCGTACCAGACGGCAGCCGCGACATGGTGGTGGAAAAATATTTCTGGCTGGAAACGGGTGCAGAAAAACTGAACGGTGTTTCCTTCGATAAAGGATGTTATGTGGGCCAAGAATTAACCGCCCGCATGAAACACCGCACAAATCTGAAAAAAATGCTGATGCCTGTCCAATTAACTAGCGAGGCACACACCGGGGACCAAATCACCAACACTGCTGGCAAAAGCGCTGGCGAAATCCGTACGGTGGCCGGTGGTTATGCGCTTGCGTACCTGCGCCTTGCCTTCAAAGATGACCCATTGAGTGTAAATAATGCCCCGATCAACCTTATTTAAAAGGCTGACTAAACCCTTGCCATTCGCTTTAAAATATGGTGCCTTTCCTTACGGGAGATCATCATGACCAAACATAAAAAACAACGCCAATCAACGGTTAATAAATCGCATGACAAGAAGAATATGATCGTGCTCAGCCTCACTGTGGCAACAATCATTTTAATCATCTATTCCATGAGCTAAATCAAAAGAAAAGACTGTGATTTAAAAGTAAAGCGCTCACCCGGCGCCTCGGCCACAGCTTTCTCTGGTCAGGCCTTTTTAAGGATGTCCGTAATCTGTAAAATAAACAGATTTTTCAAAAAGGGGATGCGGCCAAAAGGCATATTCATGCTGGTTCGCACCTGATAATTTTGGTGGTAAAATCCTGCTTTTTTCACCGTTTTCAGGTATCGTCTTTCGGTCAATTGGTTTAGCCCCAAGTCAGCCCATTTGGTGGCATCAATATGTCCCGGAT
>WFTS01000013.1 GCA_015485385.1 Kordiimonadales bacterium
AGCAAGGGCATCGCCAAACACACCTTCACCCATTTTCATCTTGAAACACAGCTTGTAACAGCACTTACGGGCAAGCGCCTAAACATTGAAAATGGCTTCTGGCATCCAGTTTCTGAGCTTGAGAGCATAGGCTTGCCGACCGTATTTGCTAAGATAGCACAGCTTAAAACGCTTGGGCGCTAGCAAACCCTATCCATTGCCCCACTATCCACGGCCAGTGATCCGTTTGTCAAAACATGCGCCTAAATCATCCACGACGGCCTTAACAAAAGACGGGTCTCAAAAAGATGGGGCTTAAAAAGACTGGCTTCAAAAAAATTGACGCCCCCCTGTTGCGAAACGGGGGACGTCAACGGAGGAAGCGCGAATGGACTTCACGCTTCAGGAAATGATTTTATCAGTGTAATTCTTCACGCACTTGCTGGCGGAAAACATCGATTGAGGTTAGCTTGCCTTTGCTTTCAATGTGCCAAAAGGTCCAGCCATTACACGCTGGCGCGCCCTGCACACCTGCACCCACTTGGTGGATAGACCCCTTCACTTTATCCGCAATCAAGGTGCCGTCCGTGCGGACCCGGGCCGCAAATTTACGTTTGCTATCATACAAAACTGTGCCCGGTTCAATCATGCCGCGCTCAACAATAGAGCCAAACGCCACACGCGGCGCAGAGCGTTTGCTTTCTGTATACCCTTGCGCTTCTTCATCCAAAACATGAACCTCGGCGATGCGGCGTTGAGCGATTTTGATATAGTCGCTTTCGCGTTCGATCCCGATAAAGTTGCGGCCCAGTTTTTTAGCCACAGCCCCTGTTGTGCCGGTCCCGAAGAATGGGTCCAAGACAACATCGCCCGGCTTGGTAGATGACATCAGCACCCGGTATAAAAGCGATTCTGGCTTTTGCGTCGCATGGGCCTTTTTATCGCCATTCTTCAAGCGTTCTTTGCCAGAGCAAATTGGAAGCGTCCAATCAGACCGCATTTGGGTATCGTCATTCATCGCCTTCATGGCGTTATAATTAAAAGTATACCCGCCTTTATCTGCTGATTTTGCCGCCCAGATCAGGGTTTCATGTGCGTTGGTAAACCGGGTGCCCCGAAAATTTGGCATCGGATTGGACTTGCGCCAAATCACATCGTTAAGAACCCAATATTCCAGATTTTGCAAGGCCGTACCGACACGGAAAATATTGTGATAGCTACCAATGACCCAGATGGTGCCGGTATCTTTCAAGACACGCTTGGCCGCTTGCAACCACTTGTATGTAAATTCATCATAGGCCTTGAAACTGGAAAACTTATCCCATGCGTCATCAACACCGTGCACCTTGGAATTATCAGGGCGCTTCAAAGTGTCTTTCAACTGCATGTTATAAGGGGGGTCTGCAAAGATCACATCTACCGATTTTTCCGGCAATGCATTCATCAAATCAATGCAATCCCCTTGGATAATTTTATTCAGGGGCAACGTCTTTAGCGCGCCGCCCTTGTGGGCGACATCCTTGGTCTGAGCCATCAGTTTTTCTCCGTCCCGTACCGTCGGAATGCGCCCTTTTGGGCTGCAATTCTTCTAAAATTCCGACTAACAATGGCCCTAATCATGAGTCGAAATCGAATCGGCGTCAAGTGATTCTTTGTGATGAATCAATGATTTGGAGGTTATTCTTCATTCAAAATATTGCGAATCGGTGCAAAAGATCGCCGATGATGAGGGCTTACCCCCACAAGGCTTAGTGCAGCCATATGTTGCGGCACACCATATCCTGCGTTTTTGTCCCAACCATAGTCCGGATAGCTTTTTGCCAAATTCGCCATCAAACGATCCCGAAAAACTTTTGCAATAATACTGGCCGCAGCAATAGAAAGGGACCGAGCGTCCCCTTTAATGAGTGTCTGTGTTGGCATTTTAAGGGTGGGATCTTGATTTCCGTCCACAAGTGCGCCGCACGGAATAACATCAAGCCCATCCACCGCGCGCCGCATCGCCAACAGCGACGCCTGAAGAATATTTACATCGTCAATTTCCGCTACGCTGGCCTGTGCCACTGCGACAGCTACGGCTTTTTCCGTGATTAATTCATATAGGGTTTCACGCTTTTTCTTGGTTAAGGTCTTGCTGTCATCAAGGCCTTTCGGAATAACCTCAGCATCTAGGATAACTGCCGCCGCGACAACCGGCCCCGCAAGCGGTCCACGCCCCACCTCGTCAACCCCGCAAACATACTGCCCCGCTCTATCGTTGGCTGAAAGCATTCGCGCTTCAGCAGACCAGTCCGGCCCGCTTTTTGTCTCTATCCCCGCCACAGTAAAAAGGTCTTTTGTCATAGCTGCCCTATCCCCTAGTCCTATACGCCAATAGCACCAACGGATATCTCAAAACAAGAAAAGGCGCCTCTTCTTGGGAAAGAGGCGCCAACTTTTGGGCAGTTCGGGATAGTCTGGTAGAAAACTTGTGGCCGGACCCAAATGGCAATTGGGGCTAGGTCAGGGTCATTGCACATTCAAGACCCGGCCAGATCATCTATCCATGTTAGGGGCGCTTTGCTGGGGGGAACAGTCAAAGCATAAAAGGATAGATGACCATAATATCTGGCTCTTACATAGCCACGCTTGCATAGGCTGCAAGCCGCCGTGCGCGTCTGCTGCGTCGCCGCGTGCGGGCGCCCGCTTTAGGTGTGTAGGCATGCGTGCGTGTATCAGACCGCGCAAATAAATTCGTAAACATTGTAAGCTCCTCGCTGCTAAATTTATGTTCGGCTCTGTTGTTTTCATAGCCCGAACGAATAGTTCTGTCGTGTATAGTGGCTGATCATTTTTTAGTTTTGATCTTACCGTCTTGTTACAAGCTTAATTTAGGAACGGGGCCTACCGCTTTCAATAGGTCCCGTCGCGTTTTTTGCACAGTTGACCGCAGAATATGCCGCAATCCTGCCTTAATTCATGACAGGCCGAGCTTTACCCCAAACGACCGCTAACCTAGCCTACTGTCCTGCCTTCAGTATTTGGTATAGTTCATCCTTCAAGTGCATTCGTTTTTTACGAAAGTCTTCTTCTGTGGCTTGCGAAACATGTTCTTCGCCCACTTCGATACGGTGCACTTCGCGGTTCACTGTGTGATACTCGTCAAACAAGCGCTTAAAATGATGATCGACCTCTTTAAGCGCATGGATACGGGCCTCGAATTCAGGAAATTCTTCTCTTAATTCGTGTGGTGTGTGGCTCATGATTGCCTCCCTTGTTGATCCATGCTTCAACCTAAGCCTTCAAAGGGCGCTGAAACTTGATATGGATCAAGCCTAAGGGGGAAATTTAAGCTCGGAAGAAATATAGCCCCAGCGCCTAGGATAGGCTGGTTTATAGGCTGGTTTACAGGCAGGTTTATAAGCTGTCGTCGGCGGTCTCATCGGGCAAAATTTTCACATCGTCACTATCGACAGTTTTTAGCGCGCGAAGCATCACATTTTTGCGGGTTTCCAGCTTGCTGATATGGTTTTCCATCGATTTCACATTTTTGCCCATTGCAGCGATCTGCTCGCCGTAATTGCCAAACTCACGCTTCACGGCCCCAAGAATTTTCCAAACCTCCGCTGCATGTTCCTGCATCACCGCTTGCTGATAGCCCATACGGAAAGTGCTAAGTAAGACCTGAAAATTCGTCGGCCCTGAAACCGTAACAGCAAAATCCCGCTGCAGGGTTCCGATCAGGTCCGGAGCGCGTAGTATTTCGGCGTACAAGCCTTCTGTTGGTACAAACAGAATGGCGTCATCGGTTGTATGAGGCGGATTGATATATTTCTTTGAAATATCCTTTGCACACTGCTTGACCTGCCGTACCAACGCTGTAGCCGCTAAATCAAGCGCCTGTTTGTCACCGGCTTCTGCCGCCGCTAGCAAGCGCTCATAATCTTCTACAGGAAACTTCGAATCGACAGGCAAATAGCGTGCTTCCGGCCCCGGCATACGAATGCCAAATTCCACGCGCTGCGTTCCGCCGGCTTTGCCGCAATCATAATTTGAAATGAATTGTTCTGCTGTCAGGAAATCTTCAATCAACAATTCAAGCTGCACTTCGCCAAACGTCCCGCGAGATTTTACGTTGGTTAGCACGCGTTTCAAATCACCAACACCTGTGGCCAAAGATTGCATCTCACCAAGGCCCTTATGCACTTGCTCTAGGCGTTCAGAGACAGTTTTAAAGCTTTCAGAGAGGCGCTTTTCCAGTGTGGTTTGCAGCTTTTCGTCAACTGTTTTACGCATTTCGTCCAGCTTTTGGCTGTTCTCGGTGCGCAGCTCTTTCATTTTTTCGTCAAGCTTGTCGCGAAATTGTGCTTGGTCTTTGGCGTGCCCTTCGCCCAATTTGCGCACCGTATCGCCCAGCGTGCTAATCGCTTTGCCTAACTCTTCACGGTTTTCTTTAAATTCAGCGCGCAGGGCTTTTTCGCGTTCACCCGCTTGAAACGCCATTTCGGTGATCCGGCTTTCAATACTGATAAGCTGCTTGTCCTCACGCCCTGCCCCAAGCGCCGTGATTTTACGCGAAACAAGCACAGCCAGCCCAAGCAGCAATGCCAAAGCAACGATAACAATAGTTTCAAATAGGCCCAACGCCTGTCTCCCCAAATACTTAGCCCTTGTAGCTAACGCACCATAGCCTAATGGTGCAAGAGGTTGACCATAAAAGTTTGCTGTGGTTCACTTAAAAGATAGGGTATAGCCCTAAAAGAAGCGGGCCTAAATCAACCTCCGTAAGGCATGGGCCTAATCGGCGGGCTACGCTTTCCCCAGGAGTTTAAAATGGTCCCACGCTTTGAGGCCAGCACCTTTACCAGCATTACACCATTGATGGCAGATGCTTATGACCGTGACGGTGTGCTTGTGCTTGATAATTTGATCCCAAAAGATACATGCGACGCACTGCGAGACCATATGGCTCGCATGGTTGAAGGCTTTGATATTGCTGAGCACCGCTCGGTTTTCTCCAGCACCAGCCGTGCCCATGACCAAGATGAATATTTCCTTTCATCCGGACATAAAACACGCTTTTTCTTTGAGGAAGAAGCTCTTGATAAAGACGGCAACCTAACCAAAGACCTGCCGCTTGCGATCAACAAAGTTGGTCACGCCATGCATGACACGGACCCTGTGTTTGACCGGTTTTGTCGTCAGCCGCAGTTAGAAGCCATCTGCAAAGGCCTTGGCCATGAAAGCCCGCTATTGCTGCAAACCATGTATATTTTCAAACAACCCCATATCGGCGGTGAGGTGGTATGCCATCAAGACGGCACCTATTTACGCACCGAACCCGACACCTGTATCGGCATTTGGATTGCGCTTGAAGATGCAACGCTGGAAAATGGCTGTCTGTGGGGCATTCCCGGTGGCCACAAAACTAGCGGGATAAAAGAAATATTCCGCCGCAACGAAAATGGCATCGGCACCCGGCACGAGATTTTAGACGATACCCCCTTCGAAGAAGATAAAAAGCTGGCGCTTGAGGCCCCGAAAGGGACCGTTTTGGTCTTTGGGGGGCGGTTCCCGCATATGTCGTCGGCGAACCGGTCTGACAAGTCACGCCATGCCTTCACGCTGCATGTGATCGACGGCGCAGCCACCTACCCTGCCGACAATTGGCTCAAACGGCCAGAGACTTTACCCCTGCGCGGATTTAACACGGCAACGCAGACAAAGATCAGACCAAACAAGGATCAGTCATGACCAAAATTGTCATCATCGGCGGCGGACACGCGGCAGCGCAGGCCGTTACCAGCTTGCGGCAGAAAAAGTTTGACGGCGAGGTTACGCTTATCAGCGACGAACCTATCGTGCCCTACCAGCGCCCACCGCTGTCAAAAGCCTATCTTGCTGGCGATATGGCCGCCGAGCGTCTGCCGATACTGCGGGAAAGCGCCTATGAAACTGCTGGCGTCACCTTAAAATTAGGCCGACGTGCCGAGGCCATCGACCGCACAAACAAAAGCGTGCGGTTATCAGACGGTGAAACCCTTGACTATGACAAACTGATGATCGCGACCGGCGGACGGGCGCGCAAGCTCAATTGTCCGGGCTCTGATCTCAAGGGCATTCACTATATCCGCACACTCGCTGACACAGATGCGCTCAAACCAGACTTTGAGAAGGCCGAGCGTATCCTGATTATCGGCGGCGGTTATATCGGGCTGGAAATGGCTTCCGCTGCGCGCAAAATGGGCAAACAGGTGACTGTTCTTGAAGCCGAGAACCGTATCCTTGCCCGCGTGGTCGCCCCTGAAGTCTCAGAGTTTTACACAAGCCTTCACAAGGCGGAAGGCGCGGCGATCCACACGAACCAAATGGTAACCGAAATCAAGGGGGATGACCATGTCACCGGCGTTATCACCAAGGATGGCAGCCAGTATCCTGCTGACCTGATCATTGCCGGTATTGGCTTAATCGCCAATAGCGACCTAGCTGCTGACGCTCGGATTGAGATCGCACCGATGGGCATCACGGTCAATCATTTCGCCCAGACAAGCGACCCTGATATCTATGCCGTCGGTGATGTCAGTTGGCACCGAAATGCCTTTTACGGACGCGAACTGCGGCTTGAGAGCGTGCAAAATGCGGTCGATCAAGCCAAAACGGCAATTGGCCACATGCTTGGCGACACCGCTGCTTATGACAGCCTACCATGGTTTTGGTCCGATCAATATGGCCTCAAACTACAGATTGCAGGCCTATCAACCGGGTATGATACCCTTGTTATGCGCGGCGACCCAAGCGCGCGCTCGGTCGCTTATTTTTATCTGAAAGATGGTAAAATGATTGCCGCTGACTGCGTGGGCCGCATTGCAGAATTTATGAACGCCAAAAAATTGATCGCCGCTCGCGTGCCTGTGGATGCCGCTTTGCTTGAAGACGACAGCCGTCCTTTCAAAGAAATCGCGGCGGACCTGCTGGCCTAAAGCACCCGTCATGTCCACACGCGTCCTACCGGGACTTGAGAACGGTATCCGAAACAGCTCTTGGCAGAGAAGCTATGCTGCTGCCTGTAATTCTAATCAGCCAACAAATCAGCAGAAACTTTGATCTGGCCGTCTAGCATCACAAAACCAATCCGACGCAGGGCAGATAAGTCTTCCAGCGGGTTGCCGTCAACGGCGATCATATCCGCTAAATAACCGGGCTTTATTTCACCCAGCGTCCCCGCCTTACCCATCAAAGCCGCGCCGGTGATGGTGGCCGCTTTGATGGCCCCAGCACGAGACATGCCGTAATTTACCAGCAAATCCAGTTCGCGTGCGTTATCCCCGTGGCTAAACACACCCACATCGCTGCCGTTGCATATAGTAACGCCCGCGTTAAGCGCGCGTTTCATGGTCTCGCGTTTCTGGGTGATACGCGCTGGTTCTGGTTCGCTGCTTTTATCCCAGCCATGGTATTGGCTAATGGCGTCCCCCGCCGCCAGTGTCGGGCAAAATATCACACCGCGTTTGGCCATAAATTTAAAGGTTTCAACCGAGCCATTATCACCATGTTCAATGGATTGCACCCCAGCAAACGCCGCACGCCGCATGCCTTCGTCTGTCGAGGCATGAGCAACAACCGGCCTGCCGCTGCTCGCCGCAGTTTCAACGATCTGCTTCATTTCAGCCAGCGAAAAAGTTGGTCGGGCCTCGCCATTTGGCCCCCACCGGTAATCGGCATAAAATTTGACAATATCAGCGCCCGCGCCAATTTGGCTTCGCACTATACGCACCAAATCTGGTCCGTCTGCCTCCTCAGCGCCCAGATATATCTGGTGTGATGGGTCAAAGCCTTTTGGGCCGTAGCTGCCGGTCGCCACAATTGCGCGTCCTGCAACAATCAAGCGCGGCCCCCCAATAACACCCTTGTCCAAAGATTTCCGAATTCCCACATCCATAGTGCCAGCGCCTTCGCTCCCCAAATCACGGAGCGCGGTAAAACCCGCCTTCAGCGTAGCTTCCAGATGCTGGCCAGCCCTAAGCGTGCGCTCGGCCCATGTTTCCTTCATCACTTGGTCGGTCCAGGATGTTTCATTATAGGGATGCAGCAAAATATGGCTGTGGGCATCAATAAGGCCCGGCATCAGGGTTAGGCCGTCTAGCGCAATGCGTTTTGTGCCCTTGCTCTGGTTAATCAGTTCGGCCACCGGTGCTACTGCCGTGATTTCACCGTCGGTTACAAGAACACCATAGCCTTTTTTCAGCTCGCCCTTGTCTACGTCCAGCACTGCCTCAGGCACCAACAAATACCCACCCGCGACCGCAGCATAGCCCGGAGTGATCACACAAAGACAAAGCGCACAGGCCTTCAAAAAAGCCCGTGCGCCTAAGATATGTTTCGCAGTTTTTAAAATACCAGCCATGCCAGCCCCCTAGATATTACTGTCACATGTCAAGAACTCTAAAGGCAAGCCGCCTACTCTGCCAGTACCTTTTCAACGGCTGTGATAATAGTGTCTGAATTTGGTTTCATTTTGGTTGGGAAAAACGCCACGGCCTCACCCTTGCGGTTCACCAGATATTTGTGGAAATTCCACACCGGGCGGCTTTCATCGCCCAGTTCTGCCGCAAGCCAATCATACAAAGGCGCATTATCCTTGCCGCCTTTGACAACCATCTTTTTGGTCATCGGGAAATCCACTTGAAAATTCACCTTGCAGAAATTTTTGATATTTTTCTCGCTGCCCGGTTCCTGATCCCCAAAGTCATTGGCAGGCACACCAAGCACAACAAGCCCCTTGTCACGGTATGTGCTCCAAAGCTTTTGCAGGCCTTTAAACTGCGGCGTGTAGCCACAGTAAGAGGCCGTATTCACTATTAAAACCGCTTTGCCGTCATATTGGCTTAGGTCCATGTCGGTAAAATCAATCGACTGCACAGTGAAATCATGCAGTGTTTTGCTTTCACCCGCTTGCAACGCGCCTGAAAATCCAAGCACCGCTACCACTATCATTAGTTTTCTAAACATCGTCCGTTTCCCCTAAAAATACCGTATCAACCTACCCTTTGATCAAAGTCTGAGCAAGCACCTAACTTAGAAGTGATCACTGATAATTTTTAGCGCAACAGCCTTGATTGTGACGCCCTCCACCCTAGACTAATAGGCCTATTAGCGTTTCCGCCTCAACCGAGGCTCGCCCGCCATAAGGATCTATTTATGAGCACCGAAATATTGTTCCAAAAGTTTGAAAGCCCTAATTTAAGCCTTAAAAACCGTATCGTCATGGCCCCCATGACGCGGTCTTTTTCAAAAGGCAATGTGCCCAATGATTTAAATGTCGAATATTACCGTAAGCGCGCGGCTGGCGGTGTTGGCCTTATTATCACTGAAGGCACCTGTGTGGGGCACAAGGCCGCCAACGGCTACCCAAACATTCCTTATATCGCGACCGACGAACAGCTTGCTGGTTGGAAAAAAGTGGTGGACGCCGTCCACGCTGAGGGCGGAAAAATCATGCCGCAGCTATGGCATGTCGGTGCGATGCGCAAACCGGGTACAGAGCCAGACCCTGATGTGCCCGGCTACGGCCCGTCCGGCCTTGTCATGCCCGGCAAAAAACGCTGCCACGAAATGACCGAAGACGATATTCAAGACGTAATCGCCGCCTTTGCCGACAGCGCAAAACGTGCGAAAGAAGTTGGTTTTGACGGTGTTGAAATCCACGGCGCCCACGGTTATCTCTTGGACCAGTTTTTCTGGGCAGGGCTGAATGAACGCACCGACAAATGGGGCGGCAGCTTAGAAAAGCGCACCCGTTTTGCGGTAGAAATTATCAAGGCCATCCGCGCGGCCGTGGGTGAAAATTTCCCGATCATTTTCCGCTGGTCGCAGTGGAAACAGCAGGATTTCAGCGCACGGCTTGCACAAACACCGGAAGAATTAGAAGCCTTTTTAACACCGCTGTCAGACGCAGGAGTGGATATTTTCCATTGTTCAAACCGGCGCTTCTGGGAGCCTGAATTTGACGGCAGCGACTTGAACCTTGCGGGCTGGACCAAAAAAATAACCGGCAAACCCACCATCACTGTAGGCAGCGTAGGGCTTGATGCAGCCTTCGCGGAAGAAGGCAAAGTTGGTTTTGCTGAAGCCAAGCCCGTAAGCTTGGAAAAGCTGACTGCGCGCATGGAAAAGGGCGAATTTGATCTGGTCGCGGTTGGTCGTGCCTTGATCGCCAACCCGGACTGGGCCATTAAAGTGCGCCGCGAGGCCCACAGCGAACTGGCCCCTTACACCAAAGACATGCTGATGAAATTGGCATAGCGCTTTATCATTCAGGCCACCGCACGAACGCTGCGGTGGTCACTAAGTCCGAACGGGCGCTTAGATGCCCAAATCAAAAAACCACAACACGCTGCCTTTGAGGACTATATGGCCTTTGAGGGCTGTGCGGCGTAGCGTGTGCCGTGTAGGCGCGATTCGCCTATGAAACATCCTTGCACCTATTCGGCGGCCATATTCCTGACCAAGGCGGCAATCTTTTATTGCGCCAAACTCTTGGCTTCTATCCGAAAATTTTAATCCCGACCGATAATCTGATAGGCTTTGTCACAAGGCTTTTCAGCATGATATTTTGGCGCTAAGGGGGATAAAGGCCTTCACCAATTTCGGCGGCTATTTCACGTTTTATATGCCTTATTTGGGCCTATTTGTCTTATCTGGGAAGACGAGCTATGTCAGATTTAAAAATCCATCCGGCACCACTGCTACAAAAGCCTGAGGCTCTTGCCGCACTGCGCGCCGCTTATGACCGTGATGAAACGCCCTTGGTGCAAAGTCTGCTGGATAATTTTCCGCTGACCACCAAACGCCGCACACAGATAGCGAAAACCGCCGCAAAAATAGTGGCTCAGTCACGGGATATGCGCGCAGAACAAGGGTCATTGGACGCTTTCCTCGCCGAGTTTGGCCTATCGAACCAAGAAGGCGTGGCCTTGATGTGCCTTGCCGAGGCCCTGCTGCGTATCCCCGACAATGAAACCCAAGACAAATTGATCGCTGAAAAAATTCTTGCCGGCGATTGGAGCGCGCATAAAGGCCGGTCTGACAGCCTGTTTGTCAATGCTTCAACGTGGGCTTTAATGCTTACGGGCGGGGTGCTTGATCTGGACAAACAGATCACCCACAACCCCGGCGGCTGGATGAAAACCATGATCACCCGCACCGGAGAGCCGGTTATCCGCAAGGCGGTCAATCAAGCAATGAAAATCATGGGCAAGCAATTTGTCTTTGCGCGCAGTATCAAAGAAGCTCTCAAGCGCCAGAAAAAACAGCCCGCAGGCCATAAACTGATGAGCTTTGACATGCTCGGCGAAGGCGCACGCACACAAGACGCTGCTGACCGCTATTTTGCGCTGTACCGTGACAGTATTGATACTGTGGGCTCAAGCACCCGCGCTGACGGCGCCACGCCCCATGACCGCTCTAGCGTTTCAATCAAATTATCCGCGTTGCACCCGCGCTATGAAAATACCAGCCACGCCCGTGTGATGGCCGAACTATTACCCCGTGTCAAAGACTTGGCGCTGTTGGCGAAATCCTATGATATTCAAATGACCATAGACGCTGAAGAAGCTGACCGGCTTGATCTATCCTTACGCATTTTCGAGGCGCTTGCCACCGACCGCGATCTCGCCAATTGGGAAGGGCTTGGCCTTGCGGTTCAAGCCTACCAGAAGCGCGCTCCCCATGTGATTGACTGGCTTGTGGCCTTGGCACGCGAAGAAGGCCGCAAGTTTGCTGTAAGGCTGGTCAAGGGCGCCTATTGGGATACTGAAATCAAGCACGCACAAGAATTGGGGCTTCGTGATTATCCGGTCTTTACCCGCAAACCATCCACCGATGTTTGTTACCTTTATACCGCCGCCCGCATGTTGGCGGCTGATGAGGCTATCTACAGCCAGTTCGCCACCCATAATGCCCATACCGTCGCCGCAATTGCGGATATGGCGGGGAATCAATATTATGAATTCCAACGTCTACACGGCATGGGCGAACTTCTTTATAAAGCTGCTGGTCTGATCGTGGGCAAGGATATTCGCACCCGCACCTATGCGCCGGTTGGCCAGCACGAAGATCTGCTGCCCTATCTTGTGCGCAGGCTTTTGGAAAACGGTGCGAACTCAAGCTTTGTTAACCGCTTTATGGATGCGGATGTGCCCGTTGAAGATGTGGCCGCTGATCCTATCCAGCTTCTTGAGGCCGCGCCAGCGCTGCGCCATACCATGATCCCCAAACCGGGCGACCTATATGGGGATGAACGCCCCAATTCAAAAGGCTGCAACCTGATGAACGAAACTGAGGCCGCGCCCCTTGTTGCGGCACTAAGAAGGGGCAGCACAGTTCAGTATGCCGCTGCATCCCTTGTCGCTGGCGAGGATATGGGGGCAGAGGCCCTAGACGTTACTAGCCCGGTAGACGGCAGCACAGTCGGCACCGCGCGCGAGGCAAGGGCCGCAGACATCGAAGCCGCTTGCGCTGCGGCCACCAAGGCACAGCCAACATGGAACAGGCTTGGCGGCGCAGCACGCGCGGCCATATTACGCACAGCGGCAGACCTTATCGAAGCGGACCGTGATATACTGTGCGACATGCTGGTGCGCGAAGCGGGGAAAACACTGGCTGACTGTATCGCCGAAATCCGCGAAGCCGCTGATTTTTGCCGCTATTACGCAGGGCTGGCGGAAGCTCAATTTGGCGCGCCGACCCGCCTGCCCGGCCCAACGGGTGAGAAGAACACGCTTCACCTTGGAGGACGCGGAACGTTTCTGTGCATCGCTCCGTGGAACTTCCCGCTGGCTATTTTTGCCGGTCAAGTGGCGGCGGCACTGGCTGCGGGCAATAGCGTGATTGCCAAACCAGCCGAGCAAACCCCGATCGTCGCATGGCACGCTGTAAAACTGTTCCACAAATCCGGAGTTCCTGAAGATGTGCTGCACCTGCTTCTTGGCGACGGCGCACATGTGGGCGCCTCGCTGGTGGCTGACCCTCGCATTTCGGGCGTAGCCTTCACCGGATCAACCGCAACCGCCAAGCTGATCAACAAAACTCTGGCCGACCGGGACGGCGCAATAGTGCCGCTGATCGCGGAAACCGGCGGCCAAAATACCATGCTGGTAGACAGTACCGCCCTCGCTGAACAAGTGGCCGATGATGTGATACAGTCCGCGTTTGGATCAGCCGGACAGCGCTGTTCTGCTTTAAGAGTGCTCTATCTGCAAGACAGTGTTGCCGACCAGATGATCGATATGATCAAAGGGGCTTTGAAAGAACAAACGCTCGGGGATCCAGCCAAGCTAACCACTGATATTGGCCCTATTATTGACCAAGTTGCTCTCAAGAGGCTTCAAGCCCACTGTCAGCGTATGAAATCTGAGGCAAAGCTGATTGCCGTTGCGGATATGCCAGCGGAGGCAGAGGCCGGAACCTATCTGCCGCCCCATATTTTTGAGCTCTCAAGCCTTGACCAGTTAGACGGCGAGGTCTTTGGCCCGGTGTTGCATATTCTGCGTTACAGCCCAAACGAGCTTGAAGATATACTCGGCCAAATCCGCGCGACAGGCTATGGTCTAACCTTCGGTGTACACTCGCGGCTTGAAGGCTTTTGGCAGGAATTGTTTGAAAAAACGAATATGGGCAACAGCTATATCAACCGCAATATGATTGGCGCGGTGGTGGGCGTTCAGCCTTTTGGCGGCGAAGGCCTGTCGGGAACCGGCCCCAAAGCGGGTGGGCCGCATTATCTGCTACGCTTCGCGAGTGAACGCACGCTGACAATTAATACCGCAGCCGTTGGCGGAAACGCTGAACTGTTCAGCATGGACGAAGGGGCCTAAGGCATTCGCTGAAACCGGTATATTTGGGCGAGGCTTGCACTTTTCATGCTGCCATCTTATCGTTTTCACAGAGGTCCCGCTGCAAGGGGCCCACAAAACGACAAGCGAGATGAAAAATGAAAAAATTCCTCTGGGGGGTGATGACATTCCTTGCGATTGCCATTGCGGGCTATGCCATTGTTATACTGACAGTGGCGGATCTGAAAGGCCATGCTTTTCTAGGTCATCATTATTTAAACCGGCCCATCGCGCTTTATGCTCATCTTGGATTAGGGTCTTTGGCCCTGATGATTGGGCCTTTCCAGTTCCTGAAAGGGTTGCGCACGAAACGACCAATGCTTCATCGCTGGAGTGGGCGGCTTTATGTAATTTTTTGCCTCTTCTCTGCGGTTGGCGGGTTAATGCTTGCGCTCAATAGCCAGCAAACAATGGCGAAATACGGCTTTATTGGCCTTGCTACTGTATGGGTAATCACAACAACTCAAGGCTATTGGATGGCGCGCGCTGGCAATTTCAGTGCCCACAAAAACTGGATGATCCGCAGTTACGCTGCAACCTATGCTGCTGTGAGTTTGCGCTTTATCTTGCCCGGACAATTGATCTTCGGTGTGCCGTTCGAAACCGCCTATCTGGTTGTTTCCTGGGCCTGCTGGGTACCAAACCTTTTGATCGCCGAGTCGATTATCCGGCACAAAAAGTTCCTTGGCGTACCCAGCCTGCAACCCTAGCCAGCCAGTTCACCCAGCCCGGCAAGCAGATCATACTGCCCTCCTGCAAGCACTGGCTTTTTAAACTGCGCTATATCAAGCGCGGGGGTGTCCTCGTTCAAATGCAGGCGGCGGCACAGGTTTTTGAAGCGTTGGCGCATCAGGTCGGCCTCAAAACCTTTGCCTTTCATCCTATGTTTGAAACGCGGATCGTTTAGCTTGCCGCCGCGCAAAGCTGCCAAACGATTCAGAACCCGCTTTTTGCGGTCAGGATAATGGGCTTCCAGCCACTGTTCAAACAAGCCCGCCACTTCCCTTGGTAAACGCAGCAATAAATAAGCCGCCTCGCATGCGCCAGCATGCGCCGCGGCTGATAATACAGCCTCCATTTCATGGTCATTCAGGGCTGGGATCAGGGGGGCAAACATCACATTGGTTGGGACCCCGGTGTCCGACAGTAATTTAACCGCATCCAAGC
>WFTS01000014.1 GCA_015485385.1 Kordiimonadales bacterium
ACGTAATACAGGCTCTAGCCATTCTTTACGCGGAGTAAAAAAAGCACCATGCTCTTTGCCTGTACTGATCGCTAACTCGGTAAAGCTAGTGACGGCTGGGCTTTGATCAATAAGCGCTTTACAGCTTCCCGGACGGTCGCTGGTTTCGTAAACGGAAAGCACGCGCCCCGCAAGTTTGACATCAGGGCGGCTTTTTATCCAACCGCCACAGATGGCCATAATGATGGTATTGATGCGCGGCATCGCCAGCTTACTAGACGCAAGCGCCGTAATCATTCCACCTCTGGAAAAGCCTAGCAGCGTGATATTTTCTGGCTTTACACCGCCTGATATTAACCGCTTTACATCTCGCGCCAATTTTTTAGCAAACCTGTTTGGGTTTGTGCCACTGGGCCTATGGTAAGCAATTAAATTAAAATCCCCAGTTGCCAGAGCTGTCTTGATCGCGGGGAAATCATATATCCCGTAACGCGGATGCACAGGCCGGGGATTACTGCCCTCAACAATAAAGCCATGCGAATAAAAAACATATTTCGCGCTTGTATCGATGGTTTTTGGGAAGGCCGTATATAACTCCCCTGCAGAAACCCCCGTGGCAATGCCCATCAGGGCAAGAGCAAGGCATAACTTCAGCGCATGTACATTGTTTTTTAATGATGCCATGACGGTTCCCCTCATTCGGACTTCAACACAATAGATAGCCCCTTTTCCACAAACGACAAAGCCGCGGACCATCTCTGGTACACGGCCTAATCAAAATAAATTGGCTAAAAGAAATTAGCCCGTAATTAACCTTGGCGAGCTTTAAAGCGACGCTGCGTTTTGTTGATTACATATGTACGCCCCTTGCGACGAATCACACGGCAATCGCGGTGACGAGACTTCAGAGACTTCAAACTGTTACGAACTTTCATGGCTCGATATCCTAAAAAACCAGTTAACACTTACACCTTAGTGTCCTTTAAACTGCGGGGCACAAAGGCGGGAATATGCAAAGCAATATTCCTTTAATCCATTGGGCGCGGAACATAGGCAGACAGGCAACGTCTGTCAATAGATAGCTACAGCAAAGATTAATCCACCGTTTGAGGGGAGCCTGCACATAAGGCAACATATAAAGCAGGGACGCCCCCCATGCCCTGTGGGACGCCCCAATATCCCCAGTTAGTAAGCCGGGGTAGTCCGCTCACGCCTATGCGTCAGTGATAAGATAGTATCAAATTCGGACTAAATTGTCATGCCTTTTAAAGGGCAGTAAACATGACCCAAATCCAGCATTTCTGCGGCTTTCAAGACCATAGCAAAGCCAGCGATTGACCCCACCCCCCAAAAAGCGTTAGGCAAGAAGAAAGCCAATTAAAAACAATGGCATCGCCGCCTTTCCAATTGAAGTAGGTGGCATCATAGATAAAGGGAAACCTCATGTTGATCACCAGCGCTTTTGATAGCGGAAATATATCTGTCGTAAAACAAGACACTCCACAGGACGTGCGGCTGCTGATCAATAAGGATAATAAATCCGATTTTTACCAGTGGTTTCACTTTCGGGCATCCGGAGTCGCGGACACCCCAGTGACATATGTCATCGAAAATGCGGGCGGGGCTGCCTACACTGAAGGCTGGGACAACTATAAGGTCTGCGCGTCTTATGACCGGGAAATCTGGTTCCGCATTGAAACAACATACGACGGCAAGGCTCTGACATGGGAATTTGATGCCGAACAGGATAGCATTTATTTCGCCTATTTCGCCCCGTATTCCATAGAGCGCCACGCCGACCTGATTGCGAACGTCGCAGGCTCGCCTCTTGTTAAAACCAGCGTTTTAGGCCATACGCTCGACGGTCAAGATATGGACCTTGTTGAAATTGGCTACGGGGCGCAAGGGCGGAGAAAAATCTGGCTCGCTGCACGTCAGCATCCGGGCGAAACAATGGCTCAGTGGTGGATGGAAGGTGCGCTTGCTTATCTTCTTGATCCAGACAATCCTGTTGCTGCAGCGCTTCTGGATAAAGCACATTTTTATATCATCCCGAATATGAATCCGGATGGATCACGGCGCGGACATCTACGGACCAATGCCGCAGGAGCCAATCTGAACCGAGAATGGAAAGATGCATCGATGAAGCGAAGCCCAGAAGTGTATCTGGTGCGGGAAAAAATGGCTGAAACCGGTGTGGATTTTCACATGGACGTGCACGGCGACGAAGCACTGCCCTATAATTTTATCGCCGGCTTTGAGGGCATCCCTTCAGTGAGCGACAAACAGCTTTCGCTTCTGAATACATATCAAGACCTTCTGATGCGTATCTCGCCCGATTTCCAACGAACACATGGGTATCCTCTGGACACACCCGGATCATCTGACCTGAGGAAATGCACCGACTATATAGCCGAAACACACGGCTGCCTTGCCATGACACTTGAGATGCCGTTCAAGGATAATGCCGACTGGCCAGACGAAGAATTTGGCTGGAACCCGGAACGCTGTCGCCATCTTGCACGCAGCTGTCTGGATGCGCTCCATCAAATGATAGACGAGCTTTAATTCCATCAAAAAAATCAATGGCATAAAACCCTTTGACTTTACCTGCGTGCCTACACAAAGCCTTCACAAAGCCGTGTGTGTGCTTCTGAATTAGAAATAGTCTACTATGTTATTGTCTAGCCTCATGGGGTTATCGTCTAGCCTAGCAGGCGAACCCGAGGCGCCAACATGCGACCAAACTAATATAAGGCTTTAGAGACGGGTAATATGAACGTATCGGTAGATACTATAATGACATGGCTAGAGACGAGCGCAGGTAATCCCTGGTTGCTGGCTACGGCCTTGGCACTTGCAACTTTGGCAACAGAAGATGGTGCGCTTATTGCCGGAAGCCTACTGGTAGGCAGCGGCGTTACCACACCTATCATTGCAGTTACCGCGCTGGCGGTTGGTATCACTGCCGGGGATATAGGCCTTTACGGTGCAGGCTGGTCAGCCAGAAGCAGCAAGTTTTTACGCAAATATTTGCCTGTAAAAAAATCCCGCGGCCTACGGAGGTGGCTCAAAGGCAAGGAAACTACTGTCTTATTTGCCTCCCGGTTTATGCCAGGCACACGCCTTGTAACCTATGTCACTTTCGGGTTTTTAAAGCTTTCATTTGTGCGCTTCACCTTAGTGATGACCATAGCTTCTGTGCTGTGGGTTACGGGGATGGTGCTTTTTATTAGCGAAATCCAAAAAGCCTTCGCCACTTACGGCGACTGGATTGGGGCTTTGATCGCGGCTATATTCTTTGTTGGCATAATGATTTTGATACGCCTTCTTATGGCGCGGCAAAAATTGGCGCCAGCCCTTGCAAATCAATTAGATAACCGTGAAAAGTTTGAAGGCTTTCATGAGTAACAGCCTCAAATTAAATAGTCAGGACACACCCAGCGCACCTGTTTCGCAGCAAGTCACTGCAAGTCAGGCTGCAGCGCACGCCGGCATGCCAGCCTTAGATGCATCCGCAGACAAAATCAGCTGGTTTGAGTTTGCACCGGCGCACTTATTTTACACACCAATTGCACTCTATTGCGGCTGGTTATCACTGCGCCATATGGGGCCAACGCTCTTGACGAATTGTAACCCATCTCTGCCTTATTCAGGGCTGGTGGGAGAGAGCAAACATACGGTTCTCGGCGAATTGAAAGGCGAAGCTCGCGAGAGTGTCGCTAACTATGCGCGCTGCTTGCGTTGGGGCGGCGCTGGTGGCCTACAAAAAACTATTGCTGAAGCCCAGTGTGCGATGAAGGGGGCTGGTTTATCACTACCCATAGTGGCCAAACCTGATATCGGCATGCGCGGGGCTGGGGTCCAGCTGGTTAAATCTGATGCCGAGCTTGCGGCCTATATCAAAAGCTTTCCCGCAGGAGGGAATTTTCTTTTGCAAGCGCTCGTGAACGAAGAGGGCGAGGCAGGCGTCTTTTATGTGCGCTATCCGGGCGAGAAAAAAGGCCGAATTATCAGCCTGACCCTAAAATATTTCCCGCGTGTGTGGGGAGACGGCAAACGCACTCTGCGCGATCTGATCATGGCCGACAAACGCGCAGGCCAGGTTCCCCACCTTTATCTAGAACGCCACAAAACCCGACTAAATGAGATTATCCCTCAAGGCGAAGGTATCCGGCTTGCCTTTGCCGGCAACCACTGCCGAGGCACTATTTTCCGCAACGGTAACGATCAGATCACAGAGGCCATGACCGCAGCCTTTGACAAAATCGCCACCTCTATGGACGAATTCTATGTAGGCCGCTTCGATGTACGCTTCGGTGATTTTGAAGCCTTCCAGCAAGGCAGTGGCTTCAAGATCATTGAAATCAATGGTGCGGGCGGCGAGGCAACCCATATATGGGATTCGCGTACCACACTGCGTCAAGCCTACAGCACACTGATGCGCCAATTTAGCCATCTATATGCGATAGGTGCTGCCAATCGCAGGCGCGGCTTTAAACCTACGTCACTAAAAGACCTTATTAAAGTTTGGTGGCACGAAAAATTACTAACCAAAAACTATCCAACAACACACTAAGCAAACTTACTGGGGGCCCCACCAATTTGGGGATAACAAGAGGGAGATTAAAATGGATTTTTTAAAGAAACATTTCCAATGGATACCGGCCATTGCTATTGCCTTTATTCTAGGCAGTAGCCTACCGTTCAAATTTAGCGGTGCTCCGATCACGACTGAAATATTCAATGTGGTCGGGGACTTTTTAGGCTTGGATTTTTTCAAAAGCTACGGTGCCTACATCATTGGCTCTTCAGAATTGATAGCTGTTATCTTGGTTCTTATGCCCTCAAAGCGTGGTCTAGGCGGCTTGCTGGCAATGGGCATCATGACGGGTGCAATCTTTTTCCACCTCGTCAGCCCACTTGGAACTGAAGTACATTATATAGAAAATGGCGTAGAAATGGTTGAAAGCCAGCTATTTTACATGGCCATTATCGCATGGGTATGTGGGGCATATTTAGCCCTAAAAAACAAAGATAGCCTGCCAATAATTGGCAATAAAACGTAAGCCAAACACCGTCAATTTTAAGGGTGAGGTTACGGCCTCCCCTTATTTTCAGACCCACGATCAAGTTTACGGGTTATATTTTTTGACAATCAAAAGATACTCGTGGGCCGCAGCTTTGCTAACATTTGCAGCTTGCATTACCCTGACAAAAGAACCGGTATCACCGCTGTATAAGGCTTGTCTAACCGCACCAAGTGTCAGGCCTGCCTCAAGGGCAATAGCACTTTCTAAAAAGCTAAGACACCCGCGTTCTGAAAAGTCTAAGATCATATCTGTTGTTAACCTGCCAGAGTTTCTGAGATCAATCACATAGCCATGAATTTGAGCAGGGCTCGCTTTTTCAATTTGGTTCCACAGCGCCTCGCTTTTACTATTTTGCACAATATCTTGAGCAACAGGAGCCGTGAGGCCGTATTGAGCAATCAACTGACTACGGCAGTCATCTGAAATTTTAGAAATGATTTCTTCAGCAATCGACAGCGGTAGATCAACACGTTTAGACAATAAGTCCATCATCTCTTGGTTCATGCCAAATCTGTTCACAACCGCTTGGCTTACATTGGCTGGCAACCTAATATTATCATTACGCACAATAAAACTTACACTTTTGTCTGCACCCACAGTTACTATGGCAAGGCAGGTTTGTGGGCCAACATCTGGCCTGCGGGCAATAGTGATGCGAGCATGGTCTTCTAAGTGCGGGATTAATCCGGCAAATTGCATGTCTGAAAAAGCTTCCGTCTCTGCCAAAAACGGGCTGGAAACACTTTCCACATCTGATGCAATTTTAGCAGCCAAGTCATGGGGCAAAAGCTTGCAGCTACGCAGCTCAAATGCCAACGCCTCTCGCACTTGCAGAGAAATGTCCTGCGCAAGCATGCGCGCCACATTCTCAATAGCATCGCGTTCGTCGCTGGTATGATCATCTATCAGAAATTTTGCAATACGCTGCGTTAAGACCACTTTTTCTAGGGTCGCAGCATTCACAATATCAACGGCATTTAAACTCATTACACTCGGCTCCAACCTAACTGTTACCAAAAAACCATAGCTTTTGATTCGTATAGTTTGGCACCCATCCGTTTTAATTTTGCCAACAAATTGGTAAAACTTTAGTTAAAATCGGACACGATGCACCATTCGTTTCCAACTTAAACGAATCTCGGCTGCAAATATTGCCCTCAATCCATCGATACCGACTTTATGTTACGGCCATATTACTGCGGTACTGCGATTTAATAACTTTCAAAAACCGTGGAGCCATAGCTTTGCTAATACTGGCCATTTTCATAAGGTTTACGAAAGCCGGCTGGTCCGACAGCGTAAGGATTTCTTTAACCCGGCCACGCGGTAAACCTGCATCAAGAGCCAAGGCACTTTCCAGAAAAGACAGGCAGCCTTTTGTTGCCATTTCCAGTGTCATCACCTGAGTGAGCCTCCGGTTAGCCCTTAATTCCATAACACAGGCATGGACCTGATCATCATCAGCGCCCCGCAACTGATCAAATAAAAATGCCGCTCTGGTTTTATTAACCAGCTTTGCGGCCACCCCTTTGCCTAAAGAATAATGTTCGATCATCACGGCGCGGCAATGGTCAGATATATGATCTGCAATGCGTTCGACAATTGATGTGGGTAAGTCTATCCGCGCACTCAACTGATCCATCAAATAAATATTATTGCTAAAACGATCTACCACAGTGATGCAGGCAGGCTCATCCAGTATAAGCGTATCGTTGCGCACTAGCGCAGTCATAGATTGCTCGCTACCAATTTGTACGAGCTGCTGAACTACTGAAGTGCTTAAATCAGACCTCCGCGCCAAAACTGCCAACGCATAATCTTCCAACTGAGGCAACAAGCGCAACCAGGCCTTGGTGCTAATAGCAACAGTAACCGCTAAAAACGGGCCTGAAACGGCCTCAACATCTTTGGCAATTTTGTCAGCCAAATCTGGCACAAGCGTCGTGCAGTGACGTAATTCGTACGCTAAAATCCGACGGACGGTGACCGAAACATCGAAAGCCAACTGCCGCGCTACAGTTTCAACGGCAGCACGTTCTTCATCTATTTGATCCATGGCTAAAAACTGCCCCACTTTCTTAGCGAGCAGCATCTTCTCAAATTTCACACTATCAATTAAGGCCGACGGATCATTACCCACGGAACTTTCTCCAATTCCGCCTGAATATTTTTGTTTTTATTATATGAAATGCATTAAACACCACCCGCATTACGGGCGTCAATATATGCATAAAATTGTACTAAACTTGGAGAAATTTTAGGCGCGCTTGATAGGCAAAGCTGCCGGTCAAAAAGGGGCCTGTTCAGCAACAAGTGATGTTCGGCTTTGACCTGTCTTTTCTATGTCAACATATTCCAAATGCGCGGCAACACAGCCCTCGGCGGCCAAAACAAGCCCTTCGGCCAAGTCTTCATATATTTCGCTGACAATAACAGAAGGGTCCGTAAAACCTTTGGCAACACAGTCTTCCACTTGCTGCTGCCGCATAGCACGGTGCTGGCGAACTTCACATATCCTTGCCGCCGGATCCATCACCGCAAGGCCGTGGCTTGGCAGCATCAAGTGTGAGCCTAACCTTTCGAGCTTATCCAAGCTTGAGAGATATTCTGCCATATTCCCAAGAGGCGGCACAACCACAGTCGTCGACCAACCCATCACATGATCCCCTGAGAACAAAATACCCTTTTGCGGGACAAAAAAAGCCATATGATTTGGGAAATGACCAGGGGTATGCAGTGCCATAATTTGCCAATCAGCCTCGCCGATTAGGTGACCATCCGCCAGCGCGATATCTGGCTTAAAATCAGGATCTACCTCTTCATCTGTAAGCGATAGAATATCTTCTGACAGAGACCCAAATCCATATATTTTTGCACCGGTCTTTTGGGCAATAGGGACGGCGGCCGGGCTGTGATCCATATGCGTGTGAGTGACCAATATCCCCGCCACAGGCCGTTCTCCAACAGCCGCTAGTACCGCATTGACATGGGCGGGGTCATCAGGCCCCGGATCAATAATCCAAACAGGGTCAGTGCCAACAAGATAGGTATTGGTGCCCGGACCAGTATAATATTTTGGGTTCTTAGCAAGAACCAGTTCTACGCCCCGAGCAATCTCACCAACATGGCCGTAAACTGCTTTGGCCCTGAGCGCTTTTGCGACGATCGGACTAGGAGTAAACATGTTATTCAATTTAGGCATTCCATATTGCTATCTGTGCAAATTATTTCAAAATTGCTAACACCTTCACTGACAAAATTACAGTCACCCTTGATCACGCTTGAGTGAAAATTACGCTAACCCTTGTCTGCTAATGATTCTACAGGATAACTGCCTAACCAGTTTAACGCGCGCGTTCAAATTTAGTAGAAAGGATCACGCTCGTCTGTGTACGCTCTACGCCTTTTAACAAGCCAATGGCGTCAATGGCTGCGTCGAGGTCAGCCGTGGTTTCCGCTCGCAATACTGCCGCTAGATCATGCTCACCCGAGATTGTATGTAAAGACGCAACAGCGGGCAATTTACGGCAAAAAGCCACTACCTCGTCCTGCGCTTTGGGCACAATTTTCAGCATAACCTGCGCCCGGATTTCCCGCGCGGCATACTCTTGCCCCAACTTTACAGTATAGCCCGCAATAACCCCGCGCCTTTCAAGTTTATTCATGCGGTCTTGCACCGTTGAGCGCGACAATCCAAGAATACGCGCAAGTGCGCTCAGCGGCAAACGAGCATTCTGCCGTAGCTCAGCCAATAAGTTTGTATCTGTTTGGTCCATGTGCAATTCGCCGTATAATCCGTTAAAACTTGTAGTATTTTCCATCAATTTGCACATTCTGTCCATTTAAATCGACGGAATTGAGCCCTAAACTAGGCCTAACTTCAAACGTTGTCCGCGTTTGAAAGCCATAAAAACAGGCATTGTCTTAGTAAAATTGGGAAGTGAATCATGAAAAATATTTTGTTAATGGGAGCCGGCAAGATCGGCGAAATGATCTCGACTATGTTGGCACAATCGGGTGACTATCATGTGACAGTTGCTGACATAAATGTCCGCGCCCTGAAACGCATGCCCAAGAATGATTCTATTGCCACCTTAAAACTTGATGCAACAGATGCAGACGAAATGGCGGCGGCGCTGCATGACAAATATGCCGTATTATCTGCATGCCCGTACCAAATGACCAAGGTCATCGCCCCGGCTGCCAAAGCCGCAGGTGTGCATTATTTTGATCTCACTGAAGATGTCGCCTCAACCCGGTTAACACGAGACCTTGCAGAAGGCGCAACAAGTGCTTTTGTGCCGCAATGTGGTCTGGCTCCGGGATTTATTTCGATCGTCGCATACGACATCGCCAAAAAATTTGATACATTACACAATGTACATATGCGTGTTGGTGCTCTGCCGAAATATCCGTCAAACAGTCTGAAATATAATCTCACATGGTCCACGGACGGCTTGATCAATGAATATTGTAATCCGTGTGAGGCAATCCAAAATGGGCGTCTGGTGGAAACTCCCCCCCTTGAAGAGCTAGAGCTTTTCAGTCTTGATGGTATTGAATATGAAGCCTTCAACACATCTGGTGGCCTTGGCACTTTGTGCGAAACTTTAGAGGGTAAAGTCCAAAACCTGAATTACCGTACCGCGCGCTATCCTGGCCACCGGGATATTTTAAAACTCTTGCTGCAAGACCTACGGCTTCAAGAACGCCCCGAACTGATGAAAGAAATCTTTGAAAACGCGCTTCCGATTACCATGCAAGATGTGGTTTTGGTGTTTGTGACAGTATCGGGTGAACGCGGCGGTCGCTTTGAACAAGAAAGCTACATGCGCAAGGTCTATGCACGTGAAATTGACGGCAAAGATTTTAGCGCGATTCAGATCACTACTGCTTCTGGTATATGCGCGATGCTTGATATGCTCGTAGACGGAAAACTACCACAAAGCGGTTTTGTGCGCCAAGAAGATGCCAATTTCACGGATTTCATTGAAAATCGTTTCGGTAGCAACTATGCCCGTTCAGAAGACGTAACTCCGTAATCTTTTGAACAAAGGGAACGATCATGCCAAATGGGCAAATAACTGGAGGACAAGCGCTTATTGAAGCGCTTGTCACAAACGGTGCCAAAACTGCGTTTGGTGTTCCGGGCGAAAGCTATTTGGCAGTGCTTGACGCCCTGCATGATACATCTGACAGCCTTGAATTTATCACATGCCGCCACGAGGCAGGGGCTGCCAATATGGCAGAGGCTTACGGCAAATTAACAGGCGAGCCTGGCATTTGCTTTGTGACCAGAGGCCCAGGTGCAACGCACGCTACTATTGGGCTCCATACAGCCTTTCAGGACAGCACTCCGATGATCATTCTCATTGGGCAAGTGGCCGCTGACCAAGAAGACCGCGAAGCGTTCCAAGAAATAGATTATCGCCGCTTCCTAAGCGAGGTCACAAAATGGACCGCTGAAATTAAAGATGCGTCTCGTATGGCGGAATATATCGGTCGTGCTTTTCGCCTTGCTACCTCTGGCCGTCCCGGGCCTGTAGCCTTAGCTCTTCCCGAGGATATGCTAAGGCAGCTTACACACCGCCAAACAATGGTGCCGTACAAACCGGCACGCGCACACCCAAGCAATACGGATTTAGCAGAACTGAAAACAACACTTGAGGCAGCAATACAGCCCTTGGTGATGCTTGGGGGCAGCGGTTGGTCGGGCGAAGCTGTTGCACAGGTCCAATCCTTTGCAGAAAACAACCATCTGCCTGTGACTGTATCCTTTCGCTGTCAGGATCGTTTCAACAATGATCACCCCAACTATATCGGCGATATGGGCATAGGTGCGAACCCCAAGCTGATCGAGCGCATGAAGGAGGCTGATCTCCTATTAGTGTTAGGCTCGCGGCTCGGGGAAATGACCACAGATGGTTATGGTCGTCTTGATGTTCCGGTTCCGAAACAAACATTGATCCACATTCATCAGGGTGCGGAAGAACTGGGCCGTGTGTATCAGCCTGATCTAGCGATCAATGCAACACCGCAAACAATCGCACCCGCGTTAGCCGCAATGAAGTTAGACGGCAGCGATAAGTGGGCCGAGAGTACCAAGGCGGCACGTGCAAACTTTGAAACTTGGACCAGCCCTACCGACAATCCCGGCGATGTAAAAATAGCGGCTCTTTACCAACATATGTGCGAAACGCTGCCCGAAGGCACCATCTTTTGCAACGGTGCGGGAAATTATGCCGCATGGTTACACCGCTTTTACCGCTACCGTGCTTTCCCAACCCAACTAGCCCCCACATCGGGCGCGATGGGCTACGGCGTCCCTGCGGCCATCGCTGCCAAAATCACGCAGCCAGAGCGTACAGTTATAGCGTGCGCTGGGGATGGCTGTTTCATGATGAGTTCGATGGAACTTGCTACCGCCGCGCGTTACAATGCTTGCGTGGTGTTTTTGGTGTTCAATAACGGCATGTACGGCACGATTAGAATGCACCAAGAACGAAATTATCCAAACCGTATTTCAGGCACCGAATTGACAAACCCGGATTTTGTCCAGTTTGCTAAAAGCTTTGGGTTTCACAGCGCGTGTGTAGAAAAAACAGAAGACTTTCCGGCGGCACTTAAGGCTGCTTTGACCGCAGGCAGACCTGCTCTGATCGAAATTAAAATTGACCCTGAAGCCATTGGCCCAACTGCCACGCTTTCGGGCCTTAGAAACACATAAAATGTTTAAGGAGTATACCGATGCAAGCACGCATAGCTGACATCCTAAATGATCTGGGTATCAACCCGGCCCAGTTTGAAAATGGTGACTTAGAGGTTAGGTCTCCCATCAATGGTGGTGTAATGGGCCGTGTAACCATGGACACCCCTGAGACAGTTGACGCCAAAATCACACAAGCAGGCGAAGCTTTCAAAGCATGGCGAACAATCCCTGCCCCGCGCCGAGGTGAGCTGATCCGCTTGCTAGGCGAAGAACTGCGCACCCACAAAGACGCGCTTGGCGCCTTGGTGACAGCAGAGTGCGGCAAGATCCTTGAAGAGGGCAAAGGCGAAGTTCAGGAAATGATCGACATCTGCGAATTTGCAGTGGGGCTATCCCGCCAGCTACACGGCTTGACGATCGTGTCTGAACGCCCCGGCCACCATATGCGTGAATATTGGCAGCCCCTTGGCCCAGTGGGCATTATTTCTGCCTTCAACTTCCCTGTCGCCGTGTGGGCTTGGAACACAGCCCTAGCCATCATCTGCGGTGACCCCTGCATATGGAAACCCTCTGAGAAAACACCAATGACAGCAGCCGCATGTCAAATATTGTTTGATCGCGCGATAACCAAATTTGGCAACGATGCACCAAAAGGCCTATCCAGTGTAATCCAAGGGATGCGCGGTATCGGTGAACGTATGGTGGCTGATCCGCGTATGGCGCTTATTTCTGCCACTGGATCCACCCGCATGGGCCGGGAAGTTGGCCCCGTGGTAGCAGCGCGATTTGGTAAGTGCATATTGGAACTGGGCGGCAACAATGCAATCATCGTCGCACCATCCGCTGATTTAGATATGGCAATCCCTGCAATTGTTTTTGGTGCTGTTGGCACAGCTGGCCAGCGCTGCACGTCTACTCGCCGGGTGATCGTGCACGACAGTGTTTATGATACGCTCGTAGCACGCCTTAAAACGGCTTACGCTGGCATTCGTATCGGTGATCCACTGAAACCCGACACCCTTGTTGGCCCCCTTATCGACCAAATGTCCTTTGACGGGATGGAAAAGGCTCTGGTGGCGGCCCGTGCTGAAGGCGGCACCGTAACCGGCGGCGGTCGCGCTTTAGCAAGTGAGTATCCTGAAGCTTATTATGTCAATCCGGCAATAGTTGAACTGGACAGCCAAACTGCCAGCATGTGCGAAGAAACCTTCGCCCCCATCCTTTATATCGTAAAATACAACGACATTGACGATGCGGTTGCCATCCAGAATGCGGTACCGCAAGGTTTGTCATCCGCGATTTTCACTACCGATGTACGCGAGGCCGAAGGCTTTATCGCAGCGGGCGGGTCTGATTGCGGTATAGCAAACGTCAATATTGGCACCTCTGGCGCTGAAATCGGCGGCGCTTTTGGCGGCGAGAAAGAAACCGGCGGTGGCCGCGAAAGTGGTTCTGATGCGTGGCGCGCCTATATGCGCCGTCAGACATCAACCGTGAACTACAGCCGCGAATTGCCACTGGCCCAGGGCATTAAATTTACTATTTAGCTATAAAAAAAGAGCCTAAAAACTCTCCCCGGGCGGCCCTTTGGTCGCCCATTTTTTTGTGCGTTTCACTTTGTAGGGGATTTTCCTCTGCCTCCTTCAATCTATTTTTTGACTTGTATCAAACCTGTTCCCGAACAATCCTGTAAGTTGTATTTACCAAACACCTAAGAGCTTCAGAACAAAGGAGGTAATTATGTCATTAAAGCCTATTGCCCTTGCCAACGCATCAGCAGCCACCGCGGCTGTTTTATGGATCATTTGTAGCTTATTTGTCTCTAGCATGCCCTCCATGATGATGGATATGACTGGTCATATGCTCCATGCTGACTTAACAAGTCAAATGTGGACCATGACAATGATCGGCTTTGTCTTTGGCCTGATTTTATGGGCAGTGACATGCTGGATAACCGGTTGGTTGCTAGCCACATTCTACAACAAGTTTGCCTCATAGGCCGAGCTATATTCTCAGATCGGAAATAGCCTCGGATCAGGATCAAACCAAAAACGCCCAGTCAAAGCGTCAGGGTAGTCTTTAGTTTTGTCTGGTCGGCGAGCCCATCACACGACGCATTGCCCTAAGTACACGGTCCTTGCTCTAGCCAAGCATCCCCTCGGGACAATAGCCCAACAAAAAACCCCTCAGGCATCACGCTCTGAAGGGTTTTTAATTCTGTGATCGTATACCGATTTAACGGCTACGCGCTACCAGACCATCACGCTCAAGGCGCTTACGCTCTAGTTTACGGGCACGACGTACAGCCGCTGCTTGCTCACGGGCTCTCTTTTCAGAGGGCTTTTCGTAGAAGCGGCGCATTTTCATTTCGCGGTAAACGCCTTCACGTTGAAGTTTTTTCTTCAGCGCACGAAGGGCTTGATCCACATTATTATCACGAACGGAAACCTCCATGGGTTTCTCACTCCTTTTCTAAGCCATAATTTGTCAGCAACACACAGTGCGTACACTCACAGGGCACGCGCCGTATAGCAAAGCATATGCTGGCATACAAGTTAAAACACAAAAAAACCGGTACGGCGCCGAACAAAAGCCCGCTGACAGTCTCTTTTCACAACAAGACCATAGCAGAAACACAGCAAACAAGCAAAATGCGGCACTATGTCCCTCGCATAGCAGGATATTTGATGATACAAATAAGGATATTAAATATCTATGTGAGCGAATCGAAGAAACCAGCGCTATGAGTGATCATAAAATTAAAAATCAACCCGACACCATAAGCAGTATGACCCCAGAGGAACTGCGCAGACCTCTGCTGGCAGCCATGCTGCCCCATGTTGCCTTTGATGGCTGGACCCAAACAGCACTAGAGCTTGCCGCCGATGACCTTGGCATTAGCCACGAAATGGCAGAGCTTGCCTACCCACGCGGTGCGATTGAGGTTTTAGACGAACATTTGAAGCAAGAAAATAAAGCTCTTGTTGAAGCCCTTACTAAGAAAGACCTGCCGTCCATGAAAATTCGGGACCGCATCACAACCGCAATTCGCACACGGTTAGAATTGGGGATAGAAACCCGCGAAGTAGCGCGGCGCAGTATGGCGGTAATGGCCTTGCCCCAAAATCTGGCCATGGGGCCAAAAGCACTGTGGCAAATCGCTGATACTATGTGGCGCGCGGCGGGAGATACCTCTACCGATCATAATTGGTATACCAAACGCATGACACTAAGCGCCGTTTATTCAAGCGTATTGCTTTATTGGCTGGCTGACGAAAGCGAAGACTTCCAAGATACATGGGCGTTTTTAGATCGGCGCATTGAAGATGTAATGCAAATAGAAAAAACCAAATGGCAGATTAGAAAAGCCACTGAAAACCTACCTTCGCTGTCACGGTTTCTTGGCCACCTCCGCCGCCCCAGCGTGTGAATAACAAACCATCAAATATAGATTTTGTCCGTCTTCAAGGATGGTTACTAGTCGCGCTTTACGGCTCTCTGGCAGCGCTGTCTTTGTTGCTTTTATATGCTCTGTTCATGTTATATGCATCCTTCCGTGATCAAATTCTGACATTTTCTTTAACAAGCTTGGTCACATTAGCAGCGGCCTATTTTAACACACGCACATGTGCGTCTATGTTCGCACAAATGAAGCGAGAGGCCCCAATTCCACACTTAGCGCTTAACCCCTTGTTATTGATGGCACTCTCCTTACTTTTTACCGGACGCATGTTTGGGGGACTATAAATCAAGGTCCGAAAATGGCGAGTGACATAGGCTTATATGCGCTATAGTCAGTGCATGAACACACAGCCTAGACATATTCTTTATGAGGCGCTTGTTACGCGCGACAAACGCTATGATGGCCACCTATTTTTTGGTGTCACATCGACGGGTATCTATTGCCGACCAGTTTGCCCGGCCCCGAAACCCAAGATTGAAAATGTTCTGTATTTTTCTGACGCAACCACTGCACAACTCGCGGGTTTTCGGGCGTGCAAACGCTGTCGCCCAGAAAGCCGGCAAGGCAGCCCAGCATGGGAAGGCACAGGCGCCACCGTTTCGCGAGCGCTCCGCTTACTCACCAAAAGTGACGGTCCTGAAAGCCTCTCCCTTCTGGCTAATACATTAGGCGTTAGCACGCGACATTTGCGGCGATTATTTAAGACCCATCTAGGGAAAAGCCCAATGGAGGTAAAAATGACGAACAGGCTGGGACTGGCTATCTCGCTTTTGTCCGATGAGGAGGCCAGCATTGCAGATATCGCTTATGCATCGGGGTTTCGCAGTCTCAGGCGTTTTAATGATGCTTTTAAGTCTGCCTATAAAGTGAGCCCAAGCCAGTGGAGGCACTATAATGCTCACTAATGTCACACCTGTTCAGCTATCCATAAGTACAATAGAGACACCTATCGGTGGCCTAACCATAGTGAGCGAACAGGATCATATTATCATATGTGAATTTACGGATCACAAAGACCGTGTCTCACGTCAACTTAGGCGGCATTATAAGGAGGCCAGTATCACACATACGACGCCTATCTCAGACGTGTTTAAAGAAAGCTTTCAAGCATATTTTGAGGGCAAAATCACAGCTCTTGATACTTTACAAACCAAACCAGCAGGAACTCAGTTTCAAAAACAAGTTTGGTCAGAACTTCGTGAAATCCCAGCTGGAGCGACCACCCATTATGGAGCGCTGGCACAAAATATAGGAACGAGCGCGCGTGCTGTAGGCGGGGCAAATGGGCGCAACCCTATCGCTCTTATCCACCCGTGCCACCGTGTAATCGGTGCTGACGGTAGTTTAACAGGCTATGCTGGCGGCCTTGAACGCAAAGAATGGTTATTACAGCACGAAGGGCAAGCCGATGGCTTGTTCTAAGCTAGCCAGCATTAACTTTATTGGCTCTGGCACTCTGTAGATGCGCCACCCGAATACCGGCCCTACGTTCCGGGCCACTATAATTACCCGGTGCCACGCGTCGACGATTAGGGCCAATATAACTGGTTGTCCGAATAAATTCTTTAGGTCGTTTAGAAATATGCTTTAGGCGCTCATCCAGTTGAATTCCAGTGAAAGGAATACCCATAATTTCGCTCACTCCAGAATCGCGTGATTCTGCCACTTTTTCATGGTCAGGATTAGACATAAGCAAAATGATCGGAGCTTCACTCACCCGGCCACTGCTCATGCGTATAAAGCGAGCAAAAGCAGGTCCACCAAATTCCTCAAGGTGATGGCCTACAAAAAAATGGGAGAATTGGAAATCTCGCAAACGATTTAGGGCGTCCTTCGAACTGTGCACGACTTGCACATTATCAGCCCCCTTACCCTTCAAAAAGTGCCAAACATAGTCCGCTAGCTGCTCGTTAGAGAGTGCCACAAGAGCCCGCATCGTCCTATAATCAACGCCGGAACGAATCATACCTTAACCCCTAGATATGGCCCCCAATTAGCCACATACTATTTTTCTAAGGTCGTCCCCACACGATCCAAACAGCCCCTAACTTAAATGGCATTATTAAACTTAAGGGCGTAGGTCAATCGGAAAC
>WFTS01000015.1 GCA_015485385.1 Kordiimonadales bacterium
CCTGAAACAGCGCTACCCCGAAGCCGGCAGTGCCAATGTTGAGGTGAAGCTGGGCATTGTGGCGCTGGCAGACAAGGCCGTTAGCTGGATTGATCTAGGCGCAGACAAAGACATTTATCTGGCGCGGGTAAACTGGTTGCCCGATAGCACGCGCTTGGCGTATCAGCGTCTAAACAGGGCACAAACCAAATTAGATTTGGTCTTTGCCGCTGTAGACGGGTCTTCTACCGAAACTTTTTTAACCGAGCAATCAGACATATGGGTAAATATTCACAGTGATCTGAAGTTTATCTCGGACGGATCTGCAATGGTTTGGGCGAGCGAACGCACGGGCTTCAGGCATTTGTATCAATATGATCTCAAAGATGGCGGTGTGAAGACGCTGACCTCAGGGGACTGGGTTGTTAGTAGCCTAGAGAAAATCAACGCTGACAGCGGGGATATTTATTTCAGCGGGTTTAAGGATAGCCCCCTAGAGCAGCATTTGTACCGCCTTGATGCGAAAGGGGAAATCACCCGTGTTAGCCGTGAGACAGGGTGGCATAGTGTGACAGTTGGCAGTGGCGTGTTTGTTGACCGCTTTTCTAGCCCCGAGCAGCCACCGCAAATTATGGTGCGTAGCCTTGAAGACGGCAAAACCAAAGCGGTTGTCTTAGAGAATAAGCTCGATGCGAGCCATCCATACGGAGCATATGTCGATACAGCGGCACCAACTCGCTTTGGCACCCTCAAAGCCGAAGACGGCACCAAATTATATTACCGAATGTATGAGCCCGCCAATATGCAGCCCGGGAAACGTTATCCGGCGATCCTCGCGCCTTACGGTGGTCCGCACGGCCAACGTGTGAAAAAAAGCTGGAGTGTTGATTTTAACCAAATACTCGCGCGGCATGGCTTTGTTGTAATGGTTTTGGACGGTCGCGGCATGTGGAATCGGGGCTTGAAATTTGAAAGCCATATCAAAAATGCCATGGGAACAGTAGAGCTGTCAGATCAGGTTTCTGGCGCCAACTATCTGAAAACACTAGATTATATCGACGGTGATAATATCGGTATGTGGGGCTGGTCGTACGGGGGCTATATGACCTTGATGAACCTGTTTAAGGAAGGCGATACTTTTAAGGCGGGTGTTTCTGTCGCGCCCGTAACCGACTGGCGGCTGTATGATACGGCCTATACCGAGCGTTATTTGGGCCATCCGGATGCACCGGGGGATGTATATGCAAATTCATCAGTGTTTAAATATGTAGACGGTTTTAAGGGCGATCTGCTGCTGATCCACGGCATGGCAGACGACAATGTGTTTTTCGATAATTCCGTGAAATTGATGGCAACACTGCAAAATGCGGGCAAACCTTTTGAACTGATGACATATCCCGGTAAAAAGCACGGTATCAGAGGCTCTGCAACGCGTGCGCATCTATGGATTTTGGCACTTGATTTCTTTGAGCGCAAATTGAAATAGACGTATGCGGATATCAGAATTGAAAGAGGGGCTTTGAGGTCCCTTTTTATCCAAATCGCAGTTTGGCCACTACAATTGACCCTGCAAGCATCATGGTAACAGCATTGGCAAGGATTAACGGCAGATCCCCGCGCATAACGCCGTAAATGAACCACATAACGATACCGACAAAAGTCATGGAGAACATTGTTAGCGATATGTCTTTGGTTGACCGTGTACGCCACACCCGAAGCACCTGTGGAATGAAAGCTGTCGTGGTGAGGGTGGCGGCGGTAATACCTAATATATTCAAATAGTCCACGGTGTCTTGGTCCTTGCTCATTCGTTATTATGCCGGAAATGGGCATTTTTTTGATCGTTTGGGGAAGGGGGTCGCGTTTCGCTAGTTACAGCGTGTGTTCCCAATTAAGTCAAGTTTACAGGTCTCAAATGTAGGATTAGGCGAAAAATCAATATTTTAACATAAAAAAAGGGATAAAGTGTCGCAGGGGGCTTGTTGTTTTAAATTCCTAGACTATATAGTCCATTAAGTGCTTGGCGCATCAATTGTCAGATGCTAGGCAGCGGATAGGCGCTGCCAATAGCACGAGAGTTTCGTTTGTACCCTGGGTGTTGGGTTATCTCCCCCTCCCCCTTCCCTACCCAAGCCAGGGAGCAAGCGATCTAATGAAAGCCGAAGAGAGGATCTGGCCACTCTTCGGCTTTTTCTTTGCAAAAATAAGCCCCGAGAAAGGCCGCCCGAGCGTGCGATTTTTCTTCCAATCAGCGCAAAAATCGCTAGGGTGCGCCCCAAATCAACAGCTTTAATAATAATTCTTCGTTGGGACAAAGCCGCATGGCCATTGAGAGCCAAATTAAAAAACGTCGCACTTTTGCAATTATTTCGCATCCAGATGCGGGGAAAACCACACTGACTGAAAAATTACTGTTGTTTGGTGGTGCCATTCAGATGGCGGGCGAGGTGAAAGCGAAGGGTGCGCGCCGTCGGGCCCGATCTGACTGGATGAAGGTCGAACAAGAGCGCGGTATATCTGTGGCATCATCGGTGATGACGTTTAATTATGAAGGCCGGACTTTCAATTTGCTTGATACGCCCGGTCATGAAGATTTTTCTGAAGATACATACCGCACGCTGTCGGCGGTTGACAGTGCAGTGATGGTGCTTGATGCCGCTAAAGGGATCGAGCGCCAAACTCGAAAGCTGTTTGAAGTGTGCCGTTTGCGCGATATGCCCACGACCACATTTATCAATAAAATGGACCGCGAGGCGCGGGACCCGTTCGAACTTTTAGATGATATCGAGCAGACACTTGCGCTTGATGTGACACCTGCAACATGGCCCATCGGTATGGGGCGGAATTTCCTTGGTTGCTATGATTTGATCCACGATCAGCTTAATTTGTTTGAACGCAGCAAGGGTGAGGAAATTAGTGAGGGCATCAAATGTGATGGCCTTGACGATCCAAAGTTAGCTGAATTGCTCCCTGAAGATGCGCTTATTAAGCTACGCGAAGACGTGGAAATGGTACGAGAGCTGTGCCCCGCATTTAACCGGCAAGAGTATCTGGACGGAACTTTAACACCGGTTTTCTTTGGGTCTGCGGTCAATAATTTTGGTGTGCAGGAGTTGTTGCAAGGTGTGGGGCGCTTTGCGCCTAGTCCGCTGGCAGGAAAAACAATTGAACGCCGCGTCGAGCCTTTGGAAGAAAAAGTAACTGCCTTTGTTTTCAAAATTCAGGCAAATATGGACCCAAAACACCGGGACCGCATTGCCTTTGCGCGTATAATTTCAGGGCGCTTTAAAAAGGGGATCAAACTGAAACATGTGCGGTCAGGTAAAACCATGGCGGTGCATAATGCTCTTTTGTTTTTGGCTCAGGACCGTGAAATTGCTGAAGAAGCTTTTGCCGGGGACATTATTGGCATCCCAAACCACGGCAATTTGCGTATCGGTGATGCTCTTACTGAGGGCGAGTCGCTACGCTTCACGGGCATCCCATCGTTTGCACCAGAAATTTTACAGAAGGTGCGCTCTGAAGACCCGATGAAAGCAAAACATTTAGGCCGTGCCTTGGAACAATTGGCAGAGGAGGGGGCTGCAAGTGTGTTTAAGCCTAACCTTGGCAGTGATTGGGTTGTCGGTGTAGTTGGTGCCCTTCAGTTTGAAGTGTTGGCCGACCGTATCCGTACGGAATATCAGGTGCCGGTGAAGTTCGAGCCAACGACATTAATGACCGCAGAATGGATCGAAGGCGATGCACGCGAAGTGAAGGCTTTTACTGACCTCAACCGAGCATCCATGGCCTTGGATCATACAGGCACGCCAGTTTATTTAGCACGAAATAATTGGCATTTAGATAAAGCCAAAAGCGACTACCCAAGCCTGCGATTTTTAAAGATAAAAGAAGAAATGTCTTAGGTAATTTTTAAAAGGCCTACACATGAAGTAAAGGCCTAGGTATGAAGTATTGAGGCTGGGCTATTTTGCTATACCAAAACGCAAGATACTGGGGGCCATTAGTAAAACCATTCCTGCCACCCAAAACCCTTTGAATATTGTGTAATGCAACGGTGAAAATTCTGTAATATCCAACTCGGTTAAAATAAGCAGGGTGATGGGTGCAAATAAAAGCAATGCGATAAGACCAAACATAAGTGCGGCTAGCCATGTCGAGCGCGGAAATTGGTCTAATATACGGTGCGTTTGTAGGCTTCGGTCCCAGCGAAACTTGGGTGCGTTACCAGATTTTCGACGCGACCGTTGGATAGGGATTAGAATAAGGCTGATGATGAAAAATAATAGGAAACTCGTTAGAATAATATCAATCTCATAGCCTTGGTCGCCATATTCCAGAACTGGTCCTCCATCCTTTTTGAGGAACCAAATAATCAACATATTGATGATAACATTGATAATGATGCTGTTGATGGTTTCCTTGCGGATATATGCATCGCTAGTTTGGTCCATCATATTTCCTCCCAAAATATGCTTTTCACCAAATAAATACTATGCCGATTCCTGCGGAAAACAAACTCTTACTCATATTTGAATTTTGTGCGCGACAGCCTAATTTCGCGTAGCGACAATTATGCCCGCCCCCGCCATCATCGTTGCCGATATTCTATTGAACCACTTTTGCGGTGTGGGTTTACTGATCGTGCGCCGCAATTTTGCGGCTCCTAGAATATAAGCGCCCATTACAAAGTATAAAACCACGGCTGTGATAACGCCCAGCAGGGCCAAATCCCCTGTGGTGGCAGTGCTTAGATCAATGAATGGTGGCAGAAAGGCTAAGTAGAAGACGATCACTTTCGGATTGCTGATGCTGATTGCAAACCCGCCAAGCAAAGAAAATTTATTGGGTTTTTTGGGGGTGTCTGGTTTAGATTTAGAACTTGGATTGACTATTTTGGTGTGCCAGCTTTGCCAAGCAAGCCAGATCAAATAGGCACCTCCAATAAATTTAACGATTATAAATAATGCCCCCATTTGTTTGGCAATTAAACCTAGCCCCGCTGCTGCCGCTAGCAGATAGGCAATGTCACCAACGATGATGCCTGTTAGCATAGCAAAGGCAGGCGCCATGCCGCGCGTGAGTGACTGAGAGATCACAGCAAAAACACCGGGGCCTGGTGCCGCAGCAAACAGCATCATGGCCAAGCAGTATGTGATGATTGTTTCAATTGACATATGCGATCCTTGAAAGAAACGCATAATACTATAGCTCAGGTTCATGCCAACAGTTAGTTTGTTTTTGCAAAAAGAAAACAACATGGATCATCAGACTATACGGGTCTGATTAGACACTGAGCAGAGTTTGAGTATGGTTGTTTCATGTGGAACATGGATCAGGCAGGCACAGACATTGATGTGAGGGATTAATAAGGGAGCCGCATTCAAGACGATTGCGGTGATCAGTAAACTTTAGGGGGATAGAATGAAAAAGATACTTTTGGCTTTTGTTGTGGTGATTGGCGTTTGGTTATTATGGCCAGCACCCATTGATCCATTGCCATGGCAGCCGCAGCCAACGGAAGGGATGACCGGGGCTTTTGCCGTGAATGACAAACTGAAATCATCAGAAATATTGCCGGTTAAAGACGGCTTTGGTCCTGAGGATATTGCCGTTGATGCTGAGGGGCGTATATATGGCGGGCTGCATGATGGTCGTATTATCCGTATGCAAGCCGATGGCAGTGGACAGGAAACCTTTGCAGAGATCGAAGGTGGTAGACCGCTAGGCCTTGCGTTTGATGCTCACGGAAACCTGATTGTTGCCGATTCGTGGAAGGGACTGCTTTCAGTATCACCCAAAGGCGATGTCACCGTTTTAACAACAGGCCCTAAGGACAGGCCCTTTAAATTCACCGACGATTTGGATATTGCCTCTGACGGAAAAATTTATTTTTCAGACGCCAGTGATACATATGGTCAGCCAGATTATATGCTAGACCTTATGGAAGCGCGTGGGCACGGCAGGTTGATGATGTATGATCCCGCCACAGGTGCAACCCAAATGTTGCTTGATAATCTTTATTTTGCCAACGGTATCGCTTTGTCTCAGGCCGAAGATTTTGTGCTTGTCAATGAAACCGGGCGCTACCGTGTTACGCGCTATTGGCTCAAGGGTGAGAAAGCCGGCAGTCATGATGTTTTCATTGATAACCTTCCGGGTTTTCCTGACGGCATATCTAGGGGGACGGGCGGTGTCTTCTGGTTGGCTATCCCATCTCCGCGCAACCCGGCATTGGATAACGCGCACCCAAATCCGTGGTTGAAAGGCTTTCTCACAAAATTACCTAAATTTGTGGCTCCGGGCGCAATTAAGCAAGGAGTCGTTGTTGCTTTGAACGAAGCAGGAGAGGTGATGCAAACCTTGCATGATCCAGATGGTTCGCGGGTTTATATGGTGACGTCTGTAGAACAGGTCGGTGACCAGATATACTTGGGCAGTTTAGAGGCCCCTCAGATTGTGCGCTTGAAGGTGAAGTAAATTTTTGTTGAGATAAAACTGGGGGAAATCATGAATGTTTTCGGTGTGGCTAGGTGCCGATGCCAGGCGGCGGAGCTACACCGAAACTTCTGACAAGTGAGCCAGCAACAAGGTTCCAACCATCGACCATCACGAAGAAAATCAACTTAAATGGCATGGCAATCATCACAGGGGGCAGCATCATCATGCCCATCGACATCAAGATGGAGGCAACGACCATATCAATCACAATGAAGGGGATATACAGCAAAAACCCAATTTCAAACGCGCGCCGTATTTCACTGATCATGAAAGCAGGTATTAACGTTGTGATAGGGACTGTTTCAGGCGTTGTAGTGGCAACCTCTTTGCCGGAAAGTTCAACAAAAAGGGCAAGGTCCTCAGCCCTTACTTGGGAAAGCATGAAACCTTTTAAGGGTTCTATCCCGCGCGTATAGGCCTCTGTTTCATCAATTTCTTCATTCAGCAAAGGCTGGACACCCAGCTCCCACACTTGGGTTAGGGTGGGTGTCATGACAAAGCCCGTTAAAAAGAGGGCCAGCGAAACAACAACCATATTAGGTGGGCTTTGCTGGGTTCCCATAGCGCTTCTCAGGAGGGAAAAAACAATGATCATACGGGTGAAGCTGGTCATCATCACCAAAATACTAGGCGCTAAGCTGAGAACCGTTAATAGCAGGATCATCTGAACGACACGGCCCGTTAGAGATCCCTCTTGGCCAAGGTCGAGATTTAGTGACTGTGCGATAGCGCTGGATGATAAGGCGATACTGGCGGCCAAAATCATGGGTAGTACAAAGAAAAAGCTGCGCACGATCAGTTTTTTGTGCACCTTCAAGCTTGGAAGCTTTGCCGATTTAAGGCCCTTAGTGTTTATCATTGTCACTGACCAGTTTGTTAAATTCATCGGAGGTATGCTCGGCATCCTCGCTATCACTTGCGATAAGGCGAATACCACCCGGATTGGTGCCTAGTAAATATTGTTTGCCCCGCCAGCCAATAATAACCAGACGGTTTCGCCCGTCTAACATTTTACTTTCAATTACATCCAATTGTTTTTTGCCGATTTTCACGCGACCTTGACCGGGCAGTAGCCCATAGCGCTTAACCCCATAAGCAAAGAGCCCCAGCAAACCAAGAACGATCAGCAAGGACGCGAGCGCTTGCAGTATTTCGGTTAACATTTCTAGGTGTCTCCGTTGTTATTTTTAGGGGTCGGGTCAATCTGTTCTTCGCTCAGGGTCTGCTCGCCAAGCTTTTTATTCTCGGCATAAACACGCTCTAGGATCAGCGAGACCGCATGTAGAGCCTCCAGAGGGACAGGGCTTTCAACTTCAAATGCATCAAGAAGCTCGGTTAGGTCTTTGTCTTGCCTGACCTTAACACCTTTTGCAAAGGCAATATCCAAAATGCGTTCAGCCAGCAGGCCTTCGCCTTTAGCGGTAAGCTGCGGTGCATCTTGCCCATCTTTTTGCTCTATGGCGATCGCTTTGGGCGTTGGTTTTTTTGTTGGATATTGGTTTGTCATCACACCATTGAGCTTTATGATTAGGGAAAAAGCAAGCCATTCAGCACAAGAGCAACAATAATATCATTTGTTTGCAACTTGTTAACCTCGGATGGTGCATGCTATGATATTGGTTAGACGTGTATGTTGCGTGGAAAGTAGAAGGCGAATAATGGACGTTAGTTCTATTCCTATCATGGCAGCGCTGAAAAAGCGTATGCAGTGGTTGAACGGAAACCAGACGGTTATTAGTGAAAATATCGCTAATGCAGATACCCCCGGATATACCAATAAGGAATTGGAAAAGCAGGACTTTTCTCGTTTGGTATCGGGGTTGAGCAATGAAAAAGCTCCTCCTGCATCAAGCGCTGGCTTAAAGACGACTAATGTGCGCCATATTGGTGGTGCTGGCTCAATGAATGGCCAGCCAAATGTGAAAGAAGCGAAGGACGGCGAAGAATCGCTGAATGGGAATTCGGTGGTTCTTGAAGACGAAATGATTAAACTTGCTGATAACCAGATGGAATACGGCATGGCCGTTAATCTTTATAAGAAAAATATGAGGCTATTGAAAATAGCTATGGGTAAAGGCGGTGGCCGCTAGTAAGGCGAGCAACACCGCATAGTGTATATTTAGGAACCAGCAATGGACCTACAAAAAGCAATGATGGCGTCGGCCTCTGGCCTGCGGGCGCAGTCCATCCGGATGCGTGTGATCTCTGAAAATATTGCCAACCAAAACTCTGTGGCCTCAGACCCGGGTGCGGATCCTTATCGCCGTAAAATTATCACATTCCATACCGAACTTGATCGGGCAACAGGGGTTACACGGGTAAAAGCGGGGGATGTTGACCTTGATCAGAAGGATTTTGGCAAAAAGTATGACCCAGGCAATCCTGCGGCAGATCCGAGCGGTTATATCAAAACGTCAAATGTTAATGGCATGATTGAAATGATGGATATGCGTCAGGCACAGCGGACCTATACGTCAAACTTGAATGCGCTTGAAGCAAGCCGCCGTATGGCGACAATGACGCTTGATCTATTGCGGTAGGAGTAGACACTATGAATATCAAACAACTAGACGCAATGAGCGCTTATTCACAAGCAACCAAGCAAATGCAAGATGGTCTTGTTTCGCGGGGCGGCGAGGACGGTGTGAAAGGGTCTTCTGCATTTTCTGCCTTGGTAACAGAATCGCTAAGCGATGTGGCCTCCGTTACCAAGAATGTTGAATTGCAGTCGGCAAAGTCCCTTGTTGGCAAGGCTGATCTGGTCGATGTCGCGACGGCAGTACAAAATGCCGAAGTCGTAGTGCAAACTGTTGTGAGTGTGCGTGACAAGGTTGTTGCCGCTTATAATGATATTCTAAAAATGCCAATTTAAAACAAAACGACCACAGCGACCAGACCGCTTCTGGGGAGACATCGGTGGACAGCCTTACAGTTATGGATGTTGCGCGTGACGCGCTTACAACTTTGATTTTCACCATTGGCCCCATATTAAGTGTTGGGCTTACCGTTGGGCTAACGATTGCCTTCTTTCAAGCGCTTACGCAATTGCAGGAAATGACACTTACATTTGTGCCCAAAATCATTGCGGTTTTTTCGGCATTGTTAGTGATGCTGCCTTTTATGGGGCGTAACCTAAGCGACCTTATGCAGCGGATAGCGGAACGCATCGCTACAGGCGGCTAATTATGCTAAGCAATGTCCTTGCCAGCGAAGCCTACGGTTTTATCCTCGTTTCTATCCGTCTCACTGCGCTTGTGATGTTTGTCCCAATTTTTGGTGATCGCAGTATACCAAGCCGTAGTCGAGCTGCGTTCGGCCTGTCTGTCAGTTTTGTGGTTTATTCGGTCCTTCGAGATCAGTTGCCTCCGATGCCAGCCAGCCTTTTTGAATTGATCAGTCTTTTTCTTCGTGAGTTTTTAATCGGTGCAACCCTTGGGCTTATGATGCGCTTTTTGATGTCAGCCATGCACACGGCTGGTACAGTTATTTCCTTTCAAACCGGCTTAGCAGCAGCGAGGGCGTTTGATCCGGCGCAAGGGCAACAAAGCGCTGTCGTAGCGGCAATGTTGAATTTGATCGCTATTACATTGATCTTAGTTACGGACCTCCATCACTTGATGATCCAAGGCATGGCCCATAGCTTTTATAAGTTTCCAATTGGGGAGAAACTGCTTGTTGCAGATTTTGCACTGATGGCCACGCAGTTATTATCCAGCTCATTCTTACTAGGATTTCAAATTGCTGCCCCTTTCATAGTTTATGGTATGATTTATAATCTTGGTCTGGGATTGCTTGCGCGCATGGTTCCGGGGTTTCAGGTGTTCTTCATTGGTATGCCGATCAATATCTTTATGGGGTTTACGCTCTTTAGTTTATTACTCGGGAGCATTATGACCCTGTTCTTAGGGCGGTTTGAAGAACTTTTAGTAGCGATGATTGGGTGATGAATGGCTGAGGAAGACGACAGTCAAAAAACCGAAGAACCGACGGCAAAAAAGCTTCGGGATGCTCAGGAAAAAGGTGAGGTTGCGACCAGCCAAGAGTTGAAGACGCTTGTGATGATGATCGCGGCGCTGATTGTTATCGCAACCTATAGCGGTTGGATCGCCAATAGGATTGTAAATAAGCTGCAAAGTTACATGAGCCGAGCCCATGAGATCAGCTCTGATGAAACGGGGATGCTGGAAGCCCTGAGCGGCCTTATGCATGAAGTTTTCTATGTGATGATGCTCCCTTTCAGTATTTTTATTGTTGCGGCGATCTTATCCAACCGTACTCAGCATGAATTTAGCTTTACCGCTGAAAAACTGAAACCCAGCATTGGAAATATGTCGCCGATGAAAGGTCTCAAGAAGATATTCGGCACGCGTATGCCTCTTGAGTTTGCTAAAATGACCGGAAAATTGGGGGCTGTGGGGGGCGTGATCCTTTTAATCGCTTATCCAGAACGGTCTCGTTTAGATACGATTATGCTGTTGGCGCCAATGGATATTATTGCTCTTATTAAGATGATGGCTATCAAGCTGATAGTTGGCGTGATTATAATAATGATAATTATTGCAATTGCTGACTTCTCTTACCAAAAATATAAATATATCAAGCGGTTAAAGATGAGCAAGCAAGAGGTCAAAGATGAAAATAAGCAATCAGATGGTGATCCCAAGGTAAAAGCTAGATTAAGGCAAATTCGTTTCGAGCGGCATACTCAGCGCATGATGGCGGCCGTTCCGCGGGCGGATGTTGTGATTACCAACCCAACACACTATGCCGTTGCGCTTGAATATAAACACGAAAGTATGGAAGTTCCTGTTCTGTTGGCAAAGGGCGTTGATGAGGTGGCCCTTCGCATCAGGGAACGTGCGGAAGAGTATGATATTCCGATTTTGGAAAACCCTCCGCTTGCACGGGCTTTATATGCTAGTGTTGAAATTGATCAGGAAATTCCGCCAGATCACTATAAGGCCGTGGCTGAAGTGATCACATATATCCTTAAATTACAACGCGCCGGATTGAAGGCATCATAAAAACACAGGGTTAGCATTTACTTCCCCTTGAAGCACTTGGATAGCACGGCTAAAGTTTAGCCTAACGCGAATGAGAGACTTTTATGGAAAGCCGCCTGCCGACACCTATCAGAGAAGCTCTTTTAGACAATGAGGTGCGCTCAGGCATTAAATTGCTGGCGACAGCCCTGTCGGGCCTTGTGGGTGCGGGTGGCATTGCACTGACCGTCTATCTGATAGTTGGTAACGATGCTGCAATTGCAGTTGGTAGTGCCATTTTGATTTTAACTGCATTTACTTTGTTTCGTGCCCTTAAAAGCATGGATCGGCCGTCAAGCAAGGGCGATGCGATTGATAAAGAGCTATTGCACGCTTTAGTGGCGATGGACCGCCGAGCGATTGCTGTTTCAGATCTTAGCGGCACTATTTTGACTTTAAATTACAGCTTTGAATGGCTGGGCAATTCTCATGTACGCACAATCTTTGATCTGCTTGGATCGGACGAAGACCAAGGGGACCTTGCTAAACTTATTCGCGGTGTTACGCAGATGGGGGCTGCAAACGCTGTTTTATCTGAGGATGTTAAGGCTAACTCTCGGCTTTCTCTCTCTGGGCGCAGGATTGGTAAATATATTCTGTGGCAAGCCCACAGACAAGATGATGCCAAACGCTTAGAGCATGAACAAAGCGTCTTTGGGGAATGGACCGCACCCATTTTTGAAAAACTTGAATGTGGTGTAGCGCTAGAAGACAAAGAGGGGCGCTTGCATTTTGTCAATGATCGGCTACGTGATTGGCTAGGCCTATCGGCAGCGGATAACGTCCCTACAAAATTATTTTTTAAGGCTCAGGAAAGCCAATTATTGTTGGGGAATAACCAACGCATTGATGTTGATGTTATTGATGTTCCTTTGCAAACTCGAGAAAAAGATCGCGAAATAGGCCGTTATCGCATTATTCGAAAGCTAGACCAATTGCGTGGGAACATGGCTCAATCTGATCGCGCCGTTTTGATAGATCCGATCTTTGACGCTGCCCCGATAGCGATAGCTGTTGTCGATCGGCTAGGGAAAATTAGCGAATTTAATCAACCCCTGAAATTGCATCCGGCCAGTAAAAATATTGCAAGTGGCGGGTCTATCTTTGATCTGGTGAAAAAAGACGACCGTGCAGATTTGAAGCAATTGATTGAATATGCGCATGACGGCAAGCCGTCGTCTATACCTTTGGATATTGTCTTCAATGCCCAGCCTGAGCGTGTGGGGCAAATCTTCTCAACCTCCATCAGTAAGAGTGGAGAGCAATATGCAATCTTATATCTAGTTGATACAACACAGGAAAAGAGCCTGGAGAGGCAATTTGTTCAGGCGCAAAAGATGCAGGCTGTTGGGCAGCTAGCTGGTGGTGTTGCGCATGATTTTAATAACTTGCTGACTGCGATCATTGGGTTTTGTGATTTGCTTTTGATCCGCCATGATGCGGGGGATCAATCCTTCTCGGATATTATTCAAATCAAACAGAACGCAAACCGAGCGGCTAATTTGGTACGCCAACTTTTGGCTTTTTCACGTCAGCAGACCTTGCGGCCTAAAATTTTGATGGTGACTGATATTCTCGCTGAGATATCAAATTTGATCCGGCGTTTAATTGGTGAAAATATCGATTTTCAGGTGGTCCACGGGCGAAATTTGATGCATGTGAAAGTGGATCAGGGCCAGTTGGAGCAGGTGATTATTAATCTCGCAGTGAATGCACGCGATGCTATGCCTGAAGGCGGGAAATTGGAAATTCGTACAAGCATGATCGGCCCGGATCATGCACTTGTGAAGCGTTACGATGTGATTGTGCCAGATGATTATGTGCTTGTTGAAGTGGCTGACACTGGCTGTGGTATTCCGCCTGATAATTTAAACAAGATATTCGAGCCTTTCTTTACCACGAAAGAGGTGGGGCAGGGCACAGGCCTTGGTTTGGCAACAGTTTACGGGATCGTAAAGCAAACGGGTGGATTTGTTTTTGTTGAATCAAAAATAGGAAAAGGCACAAACTTCCTGCTGTTCTTAAAGGCTCATGCTCAAACTGCGGTGGAACAAGAGGCAGAGAAAGAACTTGAAACTCCCGCTCGTGACCTAACCGGGAAAGGCACTATACTTGTTGTGGAAGATGAAGATCCGGTGCGGCTTTTTGCATGTCGTGCGCTTTCCAATAAAGGCTACCGCGTACTAGAAGCATCGTCTGGGGAAAGTGCCTTAAAGATTTTACAGTCTGCAGAACATGAGATTGACCTGCTGATTTCAGATGTGATTATGCCAACAATGGATGGCCCGACTTTAGTGAAAGAAGCACGCAAAAGCTGGCCGAATTTGCCGGTGATATTTGTTTCAGGTTATGCTGTGGATGTGTTTCGGGAACATTTAGAGGCTGAAGAATTTCGGTTTTTGCCCAAGCCTTTCAGCTTGAATGCTTTGGCTGAAGAGGTGAAATCAATCCTTGGTTAATCATACCGTGGATTATTCCTATATCATTAAAGCGTTACAGACACGGGTGCTATCCATAAGCGCCTGTTTAGAACACTGTTGGAACACAAAAGAACAAAGGGTGAATAAAAAGCTTGGCAGGTGAGAACATAAGTGGTACATAAACTATATATTGCGCGGGTAACCGGGCTGTGAAATAAGGAGGATCACATATGTCAGCGGCAGAATTACAGTTAGTGCGGGGAACATCCATGGATAAAAATAAGGCGCTTGAAGCGGCTCTTAGTCAGATTGATCGGGCTTTTGGTAAAGGTTCGGTTATGAAGCTTGGGGCGAAGGGGGCCGCTGATATTGAAACGGTTTCCACAGGGTCACTTAATCTGGACATTGCGCTGGGCATAGGGGGGCTTCCTAAAGGCCGTGTCATTGAAATTTATGGCCCAGAAAGTTCAGGTAAAACAACGCTAGCGCTGCATGCGGTGGCTGAATGTCAGAAAGCTGGTGGAATTGCCGCCTTTGTTGATGCCGAGCATGCGCTTGACCCTGTTTATGCAAAAAAACTGGGTTGTGATGTTAATGAATTGCTGGTTAGTCAGCCAGACACTGGGGAGCAAGCGCTTGAAATTACCGATACATTGGTGCGGTCTGGTGCGATTGACATCTTGATTGTGGATTCTGTTGCTGCGCTGACACCGCGCGCGGAACTTGAAGGTGAAATGGGCGATACGCATGTGGGCTTGCAAGCGCGGCTTATGAGCCAAGCGCTTAGAAAATTGACTGGTTCGATTAATAAATCCAATACAATTGTAATTTTCATTAACCAAATTCGGATGAAAATTGGGGTTATGTATGGTAGCCCTGAAGTAACAACTGGCGGGAATGCGTTGAAGTTTTATTCATCGGTTCGCCTTGATATTCGCCGGGTTGGGGCCATTAAGGATAAGGATGAAATCGTTGGGAACGCCACACGGGTGAAAGTTGTTAAGAACAAGCTTGCGCCACCTTTCAAACAAGTTGAATTTGATATTATGTATGGGGAAGGCGTATCGAAAACCGGGGAAATTCTTGATCTCGGCGTTAAAGCCAATGTGGTTGAAAAGTCCGGCAGTTGGTATAGCTATAACAGTCAACGCATCGGGCAGGGCCGTGAAAATGCCAAACGCTTTTTGCTTGAGAATAGCGCTATTTCCGATGAAATTGAGGCATTGATTCGCCAGAATGCAGGCTTGGTAAACGATAAAATGCTCGTTGACCCTATCGACAAAAAAGACGATTGACCCAAGCTATATGAAAGCTTGATTTGATGGTGCACGCATACGGATGAGATGCTGAGGAAGGGGGCGATTTTCGCTCCCTTTTTTGTCATAGGCCGTCTGGCGTAAATAGCTTGCTGGACAGTGTAGGTGAAGGCCGTTAAAACGGCGAGAAGATTTGGGCAGGATAACCAAGCAGGTTACCGCCTTATTATAGGCACTTAATTTAGAGGCTGTATATGTCAGGGTCGATATTAGCTACAAATGATATCCGGAGTATTTTCTTGGATTTTTTCGCGAAAAATGGGCATGAAACTGTTCCATCCGCTTCGCTTGTGCCAATCAATGATCCGACTTTGATGTTTACAAATGCGGGCATGGTGCCTTTTAAAAATGTGTTCACTGGTGCCGAAAAGCGTCCATACAGCCAAGCGACATCGTCTCAAAAATGCGTGCGTGCTGGCGGCAAGCATAATGATTTGGATAATGTAGGATATACAGCGCGCCATCATACATTTTTTGAAATGCTCGGAAATTTCTCCTTTGGGGATTATTTCAAAGAGCAAGCCATTATGCTGGCCTGGGATTTGTTGACAAAAGAATATGGCTTAGACCGGGATAAATTGCTGGTCACTGTCTATCATACAGACGATGTGGCTTATGATTTATGGCAGAAAATTGCGGGCCTGCCGGATGAAAAAATCATTCGTATCCCTACGAATGATAATTTTTGGTCAATGGGTGATACCGGGCCATGCGGGCCTTGCTCTGAAATTTTTTATGACCACGGTGATCATATATGGGGTGGCCCTCCGGGTAGCCCCGAAGAAGACGGCGACCGGTTTGTTGAGATTTGGAACCTAGTTTTCATGCAATATGAGCAAACCGCTGGTGGCCGTCTTGATTTACCGCGCCCAAGTATTGATACGGGTATGGGGCTGGAACGTATGGCGGCTGTGATGCAAGGCACGCACGACAATTATGCGATAGATCTATTTCGCAGATTAATCGAGGCCTCCATCAATGTAACTGGCGCTCCAGAGACGAAAGAGACCAGCGCCTCCCACCGTGTTATTAGTGACCATTTGCGGGCGTGTAGTTTTTTAATCGCTGACGGAGTTTTGCCTTCAAATGAAGGGCGCGGATATGTGCTTCGCCGGATTATGCGCCGCGCGATGCGTCACGCTCATATGCTTGGGGCTAAAGACTTGGTGATGCACCGGTTGGCACCAACTCTTGTAAATGAGATGGGGCAAGCCTTCCCTGAGTTGGTTCGTGCAGAAAAACTGATCGCAGAGACTATGAAGTTGGAAGAAACCCGCTTCCGTCAGATGTTGGAAAAAGGAATGCGCCTTTTGGATGATGAACTTGGCAAGCTTTCGGGTAAAACCTTGCCGGGCGATGTGGCATTCAAACTGTATGACACATACGGGTTTCCTCTTGATCTAACTCAGGATGCGCTGCGTGAAAAAGGCATGGCTGTTGATGTCGCTGGTTTCAATATGTCTATGGAAGAACAACGCACTAAGGCTCGTTCAGCCTGGTCTGGTTCAGGCGATGCGGCATCAGAAAAAGTGTGGTTCGATATTCGTGAGGAACACGGTGCGACAGAATTCCTTGGTTATACGGCGGATGAAGCTGAGGGAACCGTTGTTGCAATTGTTAAAGACGGAGAAAGTGTTGATAGCGCGAGGGAGGGTGAAGACGTTGCAATTTTGACCAACCAGACACCCTTTTACGGGGAATCTGGGGGGCAAATGGGCGATACCGGCACGCTCAAAAATGCCTCTTTCGCAGCGGAGGTTACGGATACTGGCAAGCTATTGGGGGCTCTTCATGTTCATAAAGCAACAGTGAGCGCTGGCTCGCTTGCCCTTGGCGATACGCTCCATATGGCTGTCGATACGGAGCGCAGATCAAGGTTGCGCGCCAATCACTCGGCTACGCACATTCTACATGAGGTTCTGAGACGCGAATTGGGCGATCATGTGACACAAAAGGGGTCGCTTGTGGCGCCAGATCGGTTGCGTTTTGATATATCACATCCAAAAGCCATGACTAATCAAGAGCTTACGGACGTTGAGCGCCGGGTTAATGCGATCATTCGGACAAATAGCGATGTGACAACACGTTTGCTCAGTTATGATGACGCCGTAGACGCGGGGGCAATGGCCTTGTTCGGCGAAAAATACGGCGATGAGGTGCGGGTGGTTTCCATGGGATTTGAAACCGAGATTAAGGGACGGGATAGCTACAGTGTTGAGCTGTGTGGGGGCATTCATGTTAACCGGCTTGGTGATATTGGCTTGCTGACCATCCTGTCTGAAAGCGCCGTTTCCTCGGGTGTTCGCCGAATTGAGGCCTTAACGGGTGAAGCGGCACTTGCTTACCTATCGAACCAGCGAGAATTGCTGCAACAAGCATCAACCGCGTTAAAGACAAAACCTGAAGATCTCGCCGACAGGGTCAAGGCGTTACTGACCGAGCGTAAAGCTTTGGAACGCGATTTGGCTGATGCTAAAAAGAAAGCCGCCCTTGGCGGAAGCACAGCAGGTGGGCCTGCGGTTAAGGAAATCGGCGGCACAAAATTCCTTGGCCAAGTGCTGGACGGCGTTAGCCCCAAGGATCTGCGCGGCTTGGCCGACGAAGCCAAGAAAAAAATTGGTAGCGGCATAGTGGCGTTTGTTGCCGTTAATGACGGCAAGGCAGGCTTGCTGGTGGCAGTGACCGAAGATTTGGTTGGCACAATCAACGCGGTTGATCTGGTGCGCGCTGGCACGGCTGCTGTTGGCGGCAAAGGCGGCGGCGGACGCCCCGATATGGCGCAAGCGGGCGGCCCTGACGGCAACAAGGCAGCGGATGCTATTGCTGCGATTGAGGCAATGCTTGCGAGCTAATTTTTCTTTTAAGTCTTAGAATGAACCATTTAAGTCTTATTTCGAATGAAGCATAAAAAAGGCCGCCCCAATGATGGAGCGGCTTTTTTGTATCTGTCTGCTGGAGCTATGTCCACGTCGGTTTAACCGATGTAGGCTTTCAGGTTTTCGTCAACTTTGTCGAAGAACTGACCTGTTGTCATCCAGCTTTGGTTCGGGCCAATCAGAAGGGCCAAATCTTTGGTCATGAAGCCAGTTTCTACAGTATTGATACACACTTGTTCGATGGCTTCAGCAAACTTAATTACCTCAGGCGTGCCGTCCATCTTGCCGCGATATTTCAGGCCGCGAGACCAAGCAAAAATGGATGCAATCGGGTTGGTTGATGTTTCTTTGCCTTCCTGATGCTGGCGGTAGTGGCGCGTTACCGTGCCGTGCGCTGCTTCAGATTCGACAGTTTTTCCGTCTGGTGTCATCAACACAGAAGTCATCAAACCAAGCGAGCCAAAGCCCTGCGCCACGGTATCTGACTGTACGTCGCCGTCATAGTTTTTACAGGCCCAAACAAAGCCGCCTGCCCATTTCATCGCGCAAGCAACCATATCGTCGATCAAACGGTGTTCATAGGTAACACCAGCCGCTTTATATTGCTCTTCAAATTCGGTCTCAAAAACTTCCTGAAACAGGTCTTTAAAGCGACCATCATAGGCTTTAAGAATGGTGTTCTTAGTTGATAGATACACCGGCCATTTGCGCGCAAGGCCATAATTCATGCAAGACCGTGCGAAATCGCGGATAGAGGCATCAACATTATACATGCCCATTGCCACACCAGCCTCTTCAAACTCATAAACTTCGCGCTCAATGGCTTCCCCGCCGTCTGAGGGTTCGAATTTCATGGTCAGCTTGCCAGCACCCGGCACCAAAAAATCGGTCGCGCGGTATTGATCACCAAAAGCGTGACGCCCGATAACAATCGGCTTGGTCCAGCCCGGCACAAGACGCGGCACGTTTTTCATAATGATGGGTTCACGGAAAACAGTGCCGCCAAGAATGTTGCGGATTGTGCCGTTCGGGCTGCGCCACATTTTCTTGAGGCCAAATTCTTCAACACGTTGTTCGTCAGGTGTGATGGTTGCGCACTTTACGCCGACACCGTGTTCTTTAATGGCATTCGCAGAATCGATTGTGATCTGATCGTTGGTTTCATCACGTTTGGTAACCGACAGATCGTAATATAGAAGCTCGATATCAAGATAGGGTTGAATAAGGCGTTCGCGGATCCACTGCCAGATGATACGGGTCATCTCATCGCCGTCGATTTCAACGATAGGGTTTTTTACTTTAATTTTGCTCATATGTCCCTCAACTAGGCTCTTGCCTGATGGGTTATTATTACAAGGCGTCAAACGCCCAGCGGAAATTGGCCGCACCGTACCACCAACATTGAAAGAGTTGAAGGCCTAAGGCAGTATTTTATGTCTCTTTTTTACGTTTCAGCATGGATATAGCGACTTTAAGCGGCCTTGCTATTATAATGTACCAAATATTCCATTGCCTCTTCAGGGGTGGAAACCACATGGATCAGGTCGGCATGGTCCGGGTTCGCAAAACCATCACTGACAACATGGTGAATAAGTTCCACCAAAGGCGTCCAGAAATCCTTATAATTCACTAAGACGATTGGTTTTCGGTGCAGGCTTAACTGAGCCCACGTCATCATTTCCATAGTTTCGTCCAAGGTACCCAACCCGCCCGGCAGAACGATAAATGCATCGCTGCGATCAAACATCATTTTTTTGCGCTCATGCATATTGTCGGTCACATGAAGTTCAGCAAGGCCATCTTGGGTGATTTCGATGGCATCAAGATGTTCGGGAATAATTCCGATAACATTCGCTCCGCGCTCGGTGGCTGCACGTGCAACGGTGCCCATCAGCCCTATGCTGCCTGCGCCGTACACAAGCTCCATATTATGATCTGCGATCAAATGTCCCATGGTTGTGGCAAGGTCTTCATAGTAGGGCTTGTTGCCTAACCGAGAACCGCAATAAACACAAACAGACTTGATTGAATAAGATGTCACATGGATTTCCTTGTGAAAGAATTTGCTTTATGTCTAATTTTTGACATGTTTTTGATAAATTCATCTTTATATATATCACGGCGATTGTTAAGGCTTTGTTGAAAGAGTAAGTGGAGCTTCTGTGAAGCGACGAATTGATATGACTGACGATGTCCGGCGCATGGCTCTGGTAGGTACGACGGTGTTGATCATCGCCGCAGCGTTACTTTACATTTTTTTTGCGGACTCTGATCCTGCTCCTGGCAGGACAGTTGTTGAAGCCGGCAAAAAGGCGCCAACACCTCAGGAAACGGCTAATCCAATCATTCCCGCTTTTGATCTCGTGCGTATTTCACGCGGCGGTACAGGTGTTATTGCAGGGCGCATGGCTCCGGGCGCCTTGGTGGAATTGCACGCAAACGGTAAAAAAATATCGGAAGTTACCGCCGACCAAAATGGTGAATGGGTGATGATCCTTGAAGAACCGTTAGAGGCTGGATCGGTAGAATTGAACTTGGTATCACGCGGGAATGAGGGCGAATTATCTGAAGCTAAAAATGTTGTTGTCGTCTCAGTTCCTGCACGAGAAAACGAACGCTTTCTTGAGCGCCAACAAAACGGTGTTGTTGCGCTCCTTTCGCCCAAAGATGGCGAAGGCAGCAGCACAGTGCTTCAAAAGCCCGGTGTAGCAGCCTTTGCCGAGGTGGGAGAGAGCCTGAGCCTTGAGACCGTTGACTATGGGGCAGGGGGCGCACCGGTTTTTTCTGGCCGTTCATTACCTCGTGTAGATGTGAGGCTTTATCTGGACGACCGTTTTATAGGGAATGTACGGGCAGACGATAACGGTCGCTGGCACGTCCCTTACGATGATGGCCCACTTGCCTCTGGTGACCATATCGTGCGTCTTGATCAAGTTATTGGGGATGGCCAAGTACAGCTGAGAATTGAACAACCATTTGAAACAGGCCAACCGATCGATACAGCGCAAGCTTCGGGTGGAGTGTTTGTTCGCCCTGGAAATAGTTTATGGCAGATTGCGCGGCAATTATATGGGTCTGGCGTACGCTATACCTTGATTTTCAAGGAAAATAGCGAACAAATTCGAGACCCCGATATGATATATCCGGGCCAAATTTTTAAACTACCAATGAAATCAGATGCCGGGTAAAGCACTTATTGCTGCTAGGCTGTTGGACAATTGGTTGGTTTTAAATGAGACCGAAGAGCGCGTAAGTGGTTTCCAGATTCAAGTAGAATAACCGTTAGGGCGCTTATAAGCTTTGAGCCTTTTAAATGGTTTTGCGTCAGGGTGACGTTTTCAAAATGGATGTCGCCTTTTTCCCCAATTTGATACCGACCATCGATAGCCCTGCTTGCTGCATAGTAACGCTCAAGCGCTAAAGCGCGCTGATCTTTATCTTCTATGGTGAAATATAAGCGCCCTAAATCCGCTTTCAATTGTATACATGTTGAGCCCCCTGCGGATTTTGAGGCTGCATGGAATTTGATGCCTTCCCATTCGAAATCAAGGCGGTCGAACCCTTGATCTTCGAGCGATTCTAGGTGTGCTTTGGCAGTCTCAAGTTTTTGGTGCAGCTTCATTATTCAGAATATCCAAATTTAAGGCATGGGCTTTGTGTTAACGACACTTATCAAGATAGAGCATCTCGCTTTCAGTTTAAGCAAGCGTTAAAAAGATGCACTGAAAATTAATTTATTTTATATTATGGAAACAGGCAAAAGACATTCGGGCAAAAAGCCATAGCGATTTGGCTGGACGTGCATTATGTATAGGCCTTGACGGACCTGCACAGTATCGGCAGTGTGGCGCAAAATTCGACAATGAGAAATAAGGGCTTTGTAATGAAAGCATCCGATGTAGTTATGGTTCCCATTCACAAAGAAGGGCACAAATTTGTGGCCTTCTTCTTTATCGTTTCCTTAATATTGTTTCAGTTTCTTGAGCCTCTGGGATGGATAGGCTTGATCTTAACTGCATGGTGTTTGTATTTTTTCCGCAACCCAGACCGGGTGATCCCAACCGAAGCGGGGATATTGGTTAGCCCGGCGGATGGAACTGTTTGCTCAGTTTCTGAAGCACCTCCACCCGTTGAATTAGGCATGGGAAATGATCCAAGGACACGGATAACAATTTTTCTGTCGGTGTTTAATGTACATGTAAACCGTACACCAGCAGCAGGTAAAATTACTGCTACTGCGTATGTCCCCGGAAAATATTTAAATGCCGCGGCTCCGAATGCCAGCGAAGAAAATGAACGCCAGCTCATTCGAATGACCACTGAAGACGGTAAAGACATTGCCTTTGCACAAGTGGCGGGCTTGGTCGCGCGCCGTATCTTGTGTGATTTGAACGAAGGAGATACGGTTCAACGCGGGGACGTGTTTGGTTTAATTCGTTTTGGCAGCCGTACAGATATTTATCTGGATAAGGGGCAGGTGGCTAAAGTGCAGGTAGGGCAAACCATGATAGGCGGTGAAACCATCATTGCTGCCACCAGCTAGGAGATAACTGTGCCTTCACCGAAAAAAGCGCTGCTTTTCAGAGCAATTTCAATTCGAACAATTTTGCCAAGCGTGGTGACGCTTTTTGCGTTTATGGCAGGGCTTACTTCCGTAAAGTTTGCTTTGTCGGGCAAATGGGAACTGGCTGTTGCTGCCGTGATTGCTGCAGGTGTTTTTGACGGGCTGGACGGAACCGTCGCGCGTCTGTTGAAAAGTACCAGTCGGTTTGGGGCTGAATTAGATTCTTTATCAGACGTGGTGGCTTTCGGTGTGGCTCCAGCGATACTATTGTATCTTTTCATTCTAAAAGATCTGGACCGCTTGGGCTGGGCAGTGGCATTAATTTATGCAAGCGCAATGGCTCTGAGGCTTGCACGTTTTAACGCACGCCTTGATGATACCAGTGAAACTAAAAAGACCTCTAGCTTTTTAACCGGTGTCCCGGCTCCGATGGGGGCAGGGCTTCTACTGGCCCCTTTGATGCTGGAATTTTCTTTTGGCGAGAAAATCTTAGAAGGCAAATCACTTTTCATCGCGGGTTACTGTATCTTTGTTGCTCTTTTGATGGTGTCAACACTGCCAACACTTTCTTTGAAGGCGCTGAGGGTGCCTCGGGAATGGTTTATTCCAGCGCTCTTGATTATAGCGGCTGTATTTACAGCCCTGTTTGCTGCCCCTTGGAAAGTGCTTTTGGCGATTGCTGCTATTTATTTGGCTGGAATGCCTTTCACTTATGCAGCGAAAAAGAAGCGTGATTTGCAGAAAAAACGCCATTAAGCGCAAATACCCCCGAATTGGCACTTTCATTGCATTTATTCAGTTAACCAAAAGGCCTTCTTCGATGAGGGCGTGCTAAGCTTATGAAATGGTTTGGCTTTTTGAACTGGCTGAAAGGCAAAACAATGCAAAATGTTTCAAGTCTGAAAACAATCCTTCTTTCTCGTAGACCCAAAGCGGTAATTGTTGCCGCTCTAACTCTTGGTTTATCAGCGTGTGGGGAGACAAGCAGTTTGTGGCAAGGCGAAGAAGTTCTTGTTGAAGCGCGCCAAGATGTGTTGGAACGAAATGTTTATAACGTCAGTGACGATTACCGCGAGTTGAAAGACCGCTTCAATGCTTTGGAGCGACTTTATGT